>JAUWJC010000436.1 GCA_030607895.1 Pirellulales bacterium | reverse complement strand
GGGGGCGCGGTAGGCGCGCGCCGCGGGTACCCGCGCCGCCGCCCGCGACCAGGGGCCGCGGCTTTACAGGTAATTAGGTCCGATTACATGAAACCCAGCCACAATATCGTACCCGTTTTCCTGATTTGCCTCGTGGCGGCGCTGCCGGCCGCCCGTGCCGATGACGATCTGGATTTGCTCGAGCAAAAGGCGTTTCAGGCCGCCGTGGATCGGGTGGCGCCGGCCGTGGTTGCCATCGAGACGGTTGGTGGGCTGGAACGGGTGGGTAAAGTGCTCTTCGGCACCGGGCCCACGACCGGGTTGGTGATCGACAAGGACGGATACATAGTCTCCAGCGCGTTCAACTTCGTGAACAAACCCGCCTCGATACTCGTCCGGCTTCCCGACGGTCAACGCAAACCGGCCGAGCTTCTGGCCACCGATCATAATCGCATGTTGGTGCTCTTGAAAATCGACGTCGAAAAACCGCTGCCCGTGCCTGAGATTGCGTCTGAAAGCCAGATGCGAGTCGGCCAGTGGACGATTGCCGTGGGACGCACGTTCGAGGGCGGCCGGCCCAATGCCTCGGTAGGTATCCTCAGCGCGGTCAATCGAGTTTGCGGTAAGGCAATCCAAACCGACGCGGCCGTCTCGCCAAGCAACTACGGCGGCCCGTTGGTCGACATAGGCGGCCGCGTGCTCGGCGTGCTCGTGCCCCTGTCGCCGCAGTCGGCCAGCGAAGTGGCCGGCGTACAGTGGTACGACTCGGGCATCGGAATGGCCGTCCCCGCCGAGCATATCCTGAAGATACTCCCGACGCTGAAGAAAGGCGAAGACCTGCATCCGGGTCTGATGGGTATCGGCTTCGCCAGTCGCAACCTGGCAACCGCCGAGCCGGTGATCGGCCAGTGCCTGCCCAACTCGCCCGCCTACGAAGTCGGGTTCAGGGCGAAGGACAAAATCGTTGAGATCGACGGCGTCAAGATCGCCCGGGCCGCACAGGTCAAGGAGCAAATCAGCCGCCGTTATGCCGGACATTCACTGAAAATCGCCGTAATGCGCAGCGACAAACGGATCGAGCACCAACTGACACTGGTAGCCAAGCTCAAGCCTTACCAGCGTCCAACGCTCGGCATCTTGCCCATGCGCCCGCTCGTTTCGCCACCCAAACCACGGCCGAAACCGGAGAAGAAAACCAACGGCAAGAAGAGCAAGCCCAAAGGCGTGCCCGTTCGATACGTCTGTCCGGGCGGTCCTGCCGAGAAGGCGGGCGTTAAGCCGGGCGACGTGGTCGTCTCGCTGGACGGAGAGGCCGCCCAGGACGCGACCGCTCTCCGTAGGCAGGTTGCCGGCTATCTGCCGGGCGAAGAGCTGCCACTGGAAGTCCGACGCGGTTCCGAAACGGTCAAGCTGACCATCCGCTTGGGTACGCTGCCCGAGAACATGCCGCCGGCCGCAATCCCGACGTCTCACGCCCCGGGCAAGCCGGTCAAGACCGAACTGCCGGCCGTGGGCAGCGTTCCGCTGAAGCTCGAGAAGCACAAGAACGAAATCCACGCCTACGGGCCCGACGCTTACAACCCCACCATCCCATACGGCGTTGTCGTTTGGCTGCACGGAGAGGGCCGGATCGACCACAAGAAGCTCATTGCTTGCTGGAAGCCGCTCTGCGACCGCCACGAACTGATCCTGGTTGTACCCAAGTCGGCCGATCCCAAAAAATGGAGCCGCGACGAACTGGCGGTCATCGGCGGCGCGCTTCGGGAGGTCGGGAAAATATATTCGATCGATCGGGCGCGCGTGGCGATTTGCGGTCAGGGCCAAGGCGGCGAACTGGCGTACCGATTGGCATTCAATCCGCGATCGTCGGTTGCGGCCGTTGCAACCTTCGGCGCGCCCGCCCCCGGCCCGGCGCCCGACACCAATTCACGCCGCCGCCTGGCCATCTACATTGCCACGGCCGACAAAGCGGCCGACGCGTCGCGCATCGATCGGGCCCTCAAGCGGCTTCGCGAGATGAAGTACCCGGTCACGGTCAAGAAGCTGGGCGAGAAACCTCGCGACCTCACCCCCGACGAACTGGCCGAACTGGCCCGCTGGTTCGACACGCTCGACCGGATTTAGTGGACATTGAAAGCTGAAACGACGGGTTGGGTGCCGTGGCCGCCTATGCTGGCACGCAGCAGATCGCTACTCCCCAGTCAATTTCGGCGTCTCCGGGGGCTGTCCTCGCTGGAGAAACCTCTCTTCGAGTCGGGTGAGGCGAGTAACCATCTCTCCGGTCATCCTGCTGACAGCTTCCGTCGCCTTGCAGGCCATATCAGCGGCCAGCACCTCTTCGCGGTTCTCTAGCTTGATAATGCGCTCGCGGCTCTCCTGCACCACTCCCTGCAGCGTCTGAACATCGGCTTTCAGAGCGCCAACACTGGAGGTCAGGGTCAGAACTTCTCGCAGTATCTCAGTGACCCCCATTCACTCGCTCCTTTTCCATGGCCCTCATCTCGGAGAGGCTTTTCTGCATCCGATTGTGCAGCTCGACGACTTCTCGATTGACGTTCGCAAGGTGTTCTTCGATAACGTCAAGCAGTTCGTCGTCGTCCAGTTCCAGCTCCGGCTCTTTCTCTTGTAGCCCAACCATTGTCACCTTCGAATACACACCATGCGTGTACTTGCCTTCAAGGTCCCTCGTCTTATATTCATGCATCTCAACCGCGATGTCAATGTTACCAGAGAAGGACTCCCGTAGTTGAGGTGTAATGTCCCGAATTATCGCTTTGGTTAGGCTAAACGTGGCCAAACCTCCAGGCTTGCCTGCCTCGGTGCCGTAACAATGCGTTCCAACGAACCGACTGCCTACCATTTCGCTCATTCCCCAGCATCTTCGGTATCTTCGATGTCCTCAAAGCACATCAGGTCTTCAGGAACGGTCTTCTTAACGGCAGAAAGCTGCTTCCTATACGTTTCCAAACTACGTATCAGTTTGGCAAGACCTTCCTCAGTCACTTGAAAGGCAAACCGTACGCTCTGTTCTTTTTCGTCCATGTCAAAACCACATGTCAAGCGAATCATAGCCACGGGGACGTAGCCGACCACCTCCTCTGACTCCTGGTCATTGAAGACCCCGCGCATTTCGACGACGCCGCTTATGCTCTCAAGATTTCGCTCAATGCCGCGAGCGACCGGCATGAACTGCTTCCGTTCGAAGAATAGCGGTCGTGGCGTCAAGAGTTCTCTCAGTGCCTCGGTCCGGGACTCGAAACCACTGATCTGCTTCTCATCACACAAAGCCTTGATTTCGTCAAGCACTGTATCGACCGGCACGTCTTCCTCGATAGAGGTCTTATAGAAAAATCGCAGCACGCCAAGAGCATCATTCAACTTCTCTTTCGACAAGCCGGATTCTTCCCAAATCCTCACTACTTCAACAGCATCCGAATCTTTGAGGAGAAAGCCATCGCGAGTATTCACCTTCGCCGCGAGTCGAACAAGGATGTCCGCATCAACACCGAGCGCCGTAGTCAGGTCTTTGACGAGAGACTCGTTTGTCAGTTCGATTAGGTTCAGCTTTTTCTTATCAGACATGGGTCCAAGTGCTCAGCTTATCCATTCTAATCGGTATCGTCAGCCCAATACGTCCAAGTGGCAACCTTGCCTACGTGTTTTCGCGCACACAGAAGCCGCGTGGCAGAAGGCGTGCCAGTAGGACGTATTCGACCATCCTTGCCCATTTCCTTCAAGTATAGACCGAAAACAGAACGGCTGAGCTCTTCCGGTTTTTGGGTGCAAACTCCTGAAAACGGGGCGAGCCGGGACTACTCAGCGGGGACCGCCCCCGACGATGGTTTCCATTTTCGCCTGGAGAAATCAGGCTGTCAAGAGTCCGCAAGCCCCAAAAAGCCGGAATTCTCGGCGGGTTTGCCCCCCGCAAGAAGTAACCGTTCACGGCGTATCGGGGAAGAACAGAAGGTAACAAAGGCAACGAAGAAAGAAACAATAAGTGGAATCTATCGGCTGACGGCACAACCATCGGTAACGTCGCGTTTGTTCTCTTCGTTTGC
>JAUWJC010000434.1 GCA_030607895.1 Pirellulales bacterium | reverse complement strand
GCTCGCGGGCCCCGCGGGCGGGAGTGTGCCGCGCCTCGGCCCTGGCGCGTCCGGACCTGCCCGCCGACGACGTGCGGCCCGACGACGTGCGCTCCGGGGACCTGGGCTCCGGTGACCTGTGCTCCGGTGACCTGTGCTCCGAAGACCTGCGCTCCTCGGACCTGCCGTCCTCGGACCTGCCGTCCTCGGACCTGTCGTCCTCGGACTTGCCGTCCGAAGACCTGTTACGCGGTGACCTGCGCACCGGCCACGGCCGCTCCCAAGAAGAAGGCCCCGGCCAAGAAGCAGGCGCCCGCCAAGAAGGCCCCGAAGAAGGCCTAGTGTTTTCGTTCCTCCCGCCGCGAAATCGTTTGGTTTTGGGCGGGATGACCTGGAGAAAAGAACGGCTTCAACGGGCTGAGACTTGCCCTGTTAGTTTCGGCTCGGAAGCCTTGAGCAACGCGGCCGGATCTCTTCGGAGGTCCGGCCGTTTTTTTGGTGTCCGGCGAGCGGGATCGCTCTTTCCAGAACGGGGCGGCTAATCTAGAATCGCGATCAAAGGGGCCAGGGGCTAGGGACCAGGATATTCGTGTGAAATCCAATTCGGTTGGAAGCAAAATCCTGGCCCCTGCCCCCCGGCCCCTAAAACCAGTACGGGCAAAAGCTTGCCAGGAAAATAAGCTTTCACGAGTTTGTACTACAAAGGAAGGCATCATACATATGTTCCTGGTAACCGGCGGGGCGGGATTCATCGGATCGCACATTGCCGAGAGACTCGTTCGGCGGGGCGATCGGGTTCGCGTGTTCGACAACCTGAGCACCGGACACCTCTCGAACATGGAGACGTTCCGCGATCAGGTCGAGTTCATCGAGGCCGATCTGCTGGATGCCCAGGCCGTTCGGCAGGCGGTCGAGGGGGTCGACTGTGTTTTCCACCAGGCGGCTTTGGCCTCGGTGCCGTTGAGTGTGGAGCGGCCCTTGGCGACCAACGCGGCTTGTGTAACCGGCACGCTGACGCTGCTTGACGCCGCCCGCCGCGCAGGCGTGCGACGACTCGTTTACGCCGCCTCATCGAGCGCCTACGGCGATCAGCCAACTGCTTCCAAGCGCGAGACCGATCCACCCGCGCCCATCTCGCCCTACGGTGTCGCCAAACTGTCTGCCGAATACTACTGCCAGGCGTTCTCGGCCACCTACGGGTTCGAGACGGTGGCACTGCGATATTTCAACGTTTTTGGGCCCCGGCAGGATCCCGACAGCCCATACTCGGCGGTCATTCCGCTGTTCATCACCGCCATGCTTGCCGGGCGTCAGCCGGTGATTTACGGCGATGGGCTGCAATCGCGCGACTTCACATTCGTGGGCAACGTAGTGGACGCCAATCTGCTGGCGGCGGAGGCCCAGGGCGTTGCCGGACGCGTGATCAACGTGGCCGGTGGCCGCAGTACCGACCTGCTGCATTTGATCGACGTGCTCAACGAGTTGTTGGGGACCGACGTGAAGCCAGTCCATGAGGATCCTCGCTCCGGCGATGTCCGCGAGAGCCTGGCCGACATCACCAAGGCGCGAACGCTCCTGGGCTACGAACCTCAAGTCGGCTTCGACGAAGGCCTGCGGCGCTCGATCGATTACTACCGGTCGATTGGGGCGCAGGAACGGGTTTGCGCCCGAAAAAGGGACCAGGTTTAATTTGCCGGAACGGCCCGAAGGGTGCTTCGCACAAATTAAACCTGGTCCCTTTTTCGGCACGATGAGTTTGATTCCCGGCTGGCATTACTGCTGATGACCATCAAATTCCGCTGTCCTTCCGGCCACCTATTGAGCGCGCCCGAAAGCCGCACTGGCAAGAAGGTGTGTTGTCCGGTCTGCCGGCAATATATGATTGTGCCCGAGGCGGCCGGCAACCAACCGGCCCTTGCAAACGAAGGCGGGTCGGAGGAGAAGGAGAGCACCAAGCGGCGAAAGCGTTGGGCCGATCGCAAGCGGAGGAAGCGCGGCACGCCGGACGGCACACGGCATGGCGCCGAGCCGCCACCCGTTCCAAGACCACCGCGTCGGTGGCGAAGCCCCAAGCCGGCGCAAAGGACCATGCCGGTTGACGTCTACCGGCCGGACCGCGGCAAGATCCAGACGATCAAGTGGCTGGCGTTCATTCTGGGACTGACGGTTCTGCTAAGCGCGATTCCAGCGTTTGCTCACTTGAACCTGGCAACCGCGCCCGGCTGGGCCCGATTGGTGCTATTGATGGCCGCGCTGGAGGCAGTCTTCATCGCCTGGATGCTGGCCGCGCCCGACTGGTCGACCGTTTGGGTGGTAATGCTGGTGTTTGCCGTGGCGGCGACCGTGTACGGGGCGGCAACGGCCCTGGCCATCGCCACCCCGCCCGATCAGCCGATGCCTTTGGGAATGGGCTCGATTCGCGCCGCGGCTGGCCGCTGGTGCATGGCCATGCTATTGACCACGTCGCTGGCTACTTATCTGTGCGGCCGCACCAGCGCCAAATGGCGACGCCAGTTCGAGTTGGAAATGGCGGGCAAGGACAAACCAGCCCGCGGCAAGCAATAGTGCCGCACTCAGTTCTTCATCTGCCCGGCTTTTGGGGTGACTCTGTCGATATTGGGCGGGATGTCCGCGTCGACGTTGCCCATGGTCCAGGCGAATCCACCTAGGATAATCTGCTGGCAGAGCGGGTTGGTCCAGACGTCGTCGCGGTGCCCGAGCGAAGTGTACCAGACGCGGCCCTTGCCTTGCATTCGGGCCCAGGTGGCGGGGAATGGCGGGCGTTGGTAGCAGGCGCCTTTCATTCCGGCGGTCTCTTGCACCAGGATGACGTGCAGGTCCTTGGCGAAGTTCTTAAGTGCGTACCACTCTTCGTTCAGCTTGAACGAATCGCCCAACCCTTTGACGCCGGGGAAATTGGGCCCGGTGATCCGCATGGTTGCTTCCTGCTGCGGCCCGTGCGAGACGAACTCGCCGCCCAGCATGGCGATGTACGGATCGACCTCGGCCTGGTTCTCACCGCGCGGGCCCTTGGAATGGAACGAATCGTTGGCGGCATGAAACCCCACAAACCCCTTGCCCGCCGAGACTGCCTCCAAGAGCTTTTGCTTTCCCGCAAGCGTCATTGGCGGGGCGTTTCGCTTGTTTGGCTTGAGCAGATCGCCGCATGTGTAGAAGGCGATCGTGTCGTATTGGTCCAGATCGCCGTCGAACACGCGGCCGTCCTTTGTGCACACGACGTCGAAGCCGGCCCGTTTGCCCAACTCGATGAGGGTCTTTTCCGAACGGCTCAACTGGCCGTTCTTGCGTTTCACTGCCGCGTGTTCGTACCCGGCGCTTCGGGTGAAGTAGAGCACCTTTTGCTTTTTCTTTCCGGCGGCGTGTACCCAGTTGAGCGGGAAGGCCGACAGTCCCAGCAGCGCGGAGCCGGTCGAAAGCATCATATCGCGACGTTTCATGGCAGGATCTCCAGTCGATCAAGGATGATTGGAAGGTTGGAAGTTCAAATGGAAGTGTAGAGCATAATCCTGCCGGGAGGAAGCAAGTCCACGATTAACCCCATCACCCGGAGTGCTTGCCATATTTGGCCGACACATTCAGTCGAACAACTTTTCCAGCGCTTGCCGCCGGGTGGACGTAAGGTGTTGCCGCATGGCGAGCTACGACTACGCCTCGCGTCGGACACATGGCGAAATGTGTCGGCTGATCGGGTCATTCTCGGATCGATTTTCCGTCGTAAGCCGTTGCGGAGCAAGGGCTTTTAATTATTGGACAGCCATTCGCCCGTTAAGATAGGCAAAACGATGACCAAAAGCCCTTTCCTTCACACGACTTACGACATGCAACCCCCTCGGAGATACATATACTCAACGCGGTCGAGAATTGAGGTTTTGCAGGAGGCGACTCCCGTCGCCGATTGAGGCCACATCTTCCGGCGATAGCTGTTCACGGGATTATCTCGGCCACGGATGAAACACGGATGAAACACGGATCAAGGGTCCGGATTTCGAGTGACACCTCATTCGTCCGGCACGATATCAAGATATCAATATCAAGAAGCATCAAAACACCCTTCTTCTCTATCCGTGTTTGATCCG
>JAUWJC010000294.1 GCA_030607895.1 Pirellulales bacterium | reverse complement strand
CGGTATCCAGATCAGCGGCGTTTGTTCGTTCCTCTTCTGGCCCTACTCGCTCACGCCCCAGGACCCGAAACGGCGCAAGGAGGGCTTCGATCTGGCCGTGAAGATGATCCGGGCGGCCGAGCTTCTGGGCACGAAGAATCTGTTGGTCGTGCCCGGCGCGGTATACGTCCCGTGGCTGGAAGACGAGCCGCCCGTGCCCCACGACGTTTGCGACCGCCGCGCCCGTGAGGCCGTCCGCCGCTTGATCCCGGTGGCCGAAAAGGCCGGCGTGTCGCTGAATATCGAGAACATCTTTGCCAACGGGTTCCTCCACAGCCCGCAGGAAATCAACGAATTCGTCGATAGCTTCAAGTCCGATAATGTGGCCGTGCATTTCGACACGGGCAACGTCATGCTCTACCATTTTCCCGAGCATTGGATACCCATGCTGGGTAAGCGAATTCGGAACGTGCATCTCAAGGAGTACTCGAAGAAAGTACACGAGTTCAACCTGCACGCCTTCCGGCCGCTGTTGGACGGCACGACCAACTGGCCGGCCGTTATCGAGGCGTTTGATCGGGTGGGTTATCGGGGCTACCTCACCTTCGAGTACTTCAACCCCTTTCCGCACTGGCCCGAGTCGTTGGTCTACCAAACCTCCGACGCCCTGGACCGCATGTTGGGACGAAAAACGTAATCGATAACAGCACATGCCTCTCGTTCCCAAGCTCTGCTTGGGAACGTACTTCCACGAAAGCAGAGCTTCGATCAGCGGTGTTCCCAAGCGGAGCTTGGGAACAAGGAGCAGTAGTCCCGTATTGACTCTCAACCTTCAACTCTCAACCCTCAACTCCCACGGACTGACCATGGACGATGGAAAATTGGGCGTGGCCATCCACGGCGTGGGCCAGGTGGCTTACGCACACGCCGCCAGTTGGCTGAAGAATCCGCACTGCAAGATCGTCTCGGTCAGTAGCCGCCGCCGCGAGAGCGCCCAGCAACTGGTCGACAAGCTCGGGCTAGATGCCACAGTGTACGACGGTTACGGCAAAGTGCTCAAGGACGAGCGGGTGGATATTGTCAACATCAGCGGGCCGAACCAGGTTCATGCCGAGCAGGGTATCGCGGCGGCCGAGGCCGGGAAACACATACTGGTCGAGAAGCCGACCGTGTTGTCGATGGAAGACAACCGGGCACTGCGCGACGCCGTCGAAAAAGCCGGTGTCAGGAGTCTCGCAAGCTTCGTCCTGCGCTGGAACCCGTTGGCGGTGATTCTCAAGTCGATGATCGATTCGGGGGCGATTGGCGATATATTCTATGCGGAACTCGACTATTGGCACGGGCTGGGGTCCGAGTGGACCGGCTGGGAGTGGGGCCACAAAAAAGAAACCGGCGGAAGCGCCTTTCTGCTGGGTGGCTGCC
Organism: Pirellulales bacterium; assembly: GCA_030607895.1. Taxonomy (GTDB): domain Bacteria; phylum Planctomycetota; class Planctomycetia; order Pirellulales; family Thermoguttaceae; genus JAUWJC01. Next base: position 4,323 of record JAUWJC010000294.1, on the reverse strand, counting down.
ATGCCGTGGATGCCATGCGCTGGCTGGTGGACGACGAGGTGGCCGAAGTGTCGGCCATGGCAAACAACAAAACCGGACGCTACGAGTTCGACGCCAACGTGGTGGCCGTGCTCAAGTTCCACGGCGGCGCGATCGCCAAGACGTCCACACTGTTCGACGTTGTGATGCCCTACGCCTTCAACATCGATCTGGCGGGCACGGAAGGCACCTTCCGCGGCAACAAGCTCTGGTCCAAAAAGCTCTTCCCCGGCCAAACCGATTGGGCAACGATCCCCACCATCCTGCCCGACTCCGGTGCGGTGGAGCATCACGCCTTCGACGAGCAAATGAACCACTTCGTCGACTGCATCCTCGAAGGCCGCGAGTCGCACTGCAACCTGGCCGACGCCTATCATACCCACGAGGTGTGCATGGCCATCGACCGCTCCCTGGCCGAAGGCGGCCGGCCAGTCACGCTGCCGCTGGAGTAGCGTACAGTGTAGGGCGGATGTAGGGTGGGTCGAGGCACGAGACCCACGTGGAAACTGCCGTCTGCGCGTGGGTCTCGTGCCTCGACCCACCCTACGGGCTTGCGGCTTCGCAGCGTCCACCGCCCAACCCTCAACGCCGCGTGGACGCGACGGCTAAACATCGCTGTGCTGCTTGACTTTGCAGGGCCAACCCAGTAGAACGCCGGTATGAACATCCCTTTGCCTTTTGCCTTTGGAGGACTTACCATGCAATCTTCTTCCCGTCGAGAGTTTCTGAAAACCGCCTCCGCCGGTGCGGCTGCCATTGGCATGACCGCCGCGAGCTACGCGCGGGTCGTGGGGGCCAACGAGCGGATATCGATTGGTGTAATTGGCTGCGGCCGCGGGCTGAGGGCACACATGCCGGGCGTGCATAAACATGCCAAAGAGCAGAACCTGGAAATCACGGCGGTAGCCGACCCCTGGAAAAAGCGTCGCGAGGAAGGGGCCGCCAAGGCCAAGGAGTGGTACGGCCGCCCAGCCCGGGCCTTCGTGTCGTATCGCGACATCATGGCACTTGAAGATATCGACGCCGTAATGATCGCCTCGTGCGACCACCAGCACACGACACACCTGGAGGCGGCGGCCAAGGCCGGCAAGGACGCCTACTGCGAAAAACCGCTGGCGATGGAAGTCGACCGGCTCAACCGCTGTTACGACGCGGTGAAAGAAGCCAAGATTGTCTGCCAGATCGGCACGCAAGTCCGCAGCTATCCGACCAGCACGGGCTGCCGCGAGTTGTACAAGACGGGCGTGCTGGGCAAAGTGTCGCGGATTGAGCAATGCCGCAACGGCACCAAGCCCTACTGGTACTCGCGTATCCGCGATGTCAAGCCGAGTGAGGTCGACTGGAAAGAGTTCCTCATGCACCGGCCGATGCGTCCGTGCCGTGCCGATCACTTCAGCGGCTGGTACGGGGTGCGTGGGTTTTCCGACGGCCCGGTGCCCGGCCTGGCCAGCCATTTCGTCGACCTGATCAATTACATCACCGGGTCGACCATTCCCATCAGTGCGGTGGGCACGGCCGGGGTGTTCACCTGGAAAGACGAGCACGAGTTCACCTGTCCCGACCAGGTCGAGGCCACCTGGGTCTACCCGGAAGGTTTCATGGTCAACTACACGACCAACTTCGGCAACTCCAGCGGCAATTGCATCCGCATCTGCGGCGACCAGGGCACCATGAACCTGACGCCCTGGAGCAAGCCGACCGTTTCCAGCGCGGGCGGGAATCGGGAGAAGCAAAGCAAGCTGAGCAAGGAAGATGTCCCCGTCGAGCCGGTCGAGACGCCCGACCACTACCTCAACTGGCTCCAGTGTATCCGCACGCGCGAAGCGCCCAACGCCTCGATTGACGACGGCTACAACCACGCCATCACCGTGTTAATGGCCGTCCGCGCCCACGACACGGGCCTGCGTCACGTTTTCGACGCGAAGAAGCGTGAGATTCTGCCTGGGTGAACCGGCCCACAAGAGGGGTGGCAACAAAGGGGCGGAACGATTTTTCAGCGAGAACCGTTCCGGTCCTTCCTCATTCCCGGCAGGGCTTGACACGAGTTGCTTTGGATGGTTAGGATTAAAGGTACCTCAAGTGTTTTCCCACCTGGCATCCACAGCAATTGCCGAATTACAGTAATGCGGTCTTCCTCGCAAGCCACTGTCACTTGGCTGCTTGCCGCTTTGTTTGCGGTGGTGGCCGGTTTCGGTGAGGGGCTACACTGCGTACCCGGTTTGGGTCATGCGGTCGAGCGTCCCGGCGGGTTGTTCTATCTCGGCTTGGCCAAGCCGCACGCGCCGTCTTCCGAAAGAGACCGGTGGCCGGGCGTTTCTCGTCTGCCGGGCGGCCTGCCGCTGGTTCTCGACGAGGACCACTGCGCCCTTTGCGGCCATTTTTCGCAAGGGCAGTGCGTGGCCAAGCCTGTCGACTTCGTGCTGGTGCTGAAGCTCGTCGAGTATCTTCCCGAGCTTGCCTTCCGCCGATTCAGCAGCTCTGTTGCCCGACCCTTCGACGCAAGGGCCCCGCCCGTCGCTTGATCATATCCTGGGCACTCGCTTTTGCGCGCGCCTACTCTGCCTACCCTATCGTAGGACCCGTCGCCTATTGTGCAACGGAATGAGTGGGCGAACAGTTGCGTGGCAATAGCGCGTGCCGTTGTCGGTTTTTTTCTTCAAGCGCAACCGGCATCGATTGGTTCGATTCAACACCTGCCAAGTCCCGATCGATGCCCAACTTCCAGGAGACAATCATGCACATCTTCATACAACAAAACCCAAGAAGGACTTTCAGACTCAGCCGCTCGACGCGCGGGAATCGGCACCGATCGGAGACCGCGGCAGTTCGCGGTTTTACGCTGGTCGAGTTGTTGGTGGTAATCACGATCATCGGCATATTGATCGCGCTGCTGTTGCCCGCGGTTCAGAGCGCCCGCGAGGCGGCACGGCAGATGCAATGCACCAACAACTTGAAGCAGATCGGATTGGCGTTTCACAATTATCACAAGTCACTTAATGCGTTCCCACCTTCCTACGTCAGCCAGCCTGGAGGAGGCGGGCTTAACGGCACACCCGATCCGGTGACGCTGGACGCGGGGCCGGGTTGGGCTTGGGGAGCCCTCTTGCTGCCGTATCTGGAACACGGGGAGCTACACGACAAGTTCGATTTCCGTCTGCCCTGCTGGCACGAGCAAAACAGGGTGGGCTACGAGGAGTTGATCCCGGGGGCGCCGATCGAGGTGCCGTTGGTCGGGAGGCAGTTGAAGGTCTTCCTTTGTCCCTCGGCCAACGGGGCCGATGAACCGTTCCAGGTGATCGACAGCTCCGGTGGAACGTTGGCCACTTTCGGCCGCTCCTGTTACGTGGCCAACGCCGGCCAAAATGAGCCCTGGATCGCCGACCCTCCGTACGAGAGCTATGAGGGAATTGCAGACGGACCGCTTTACCGCAACGCCAAGACGCGATTCGCCGGTGTCACCGATGGGCTTTCCAACACGGTGTTCGTGGGAGAACATCATCCCGTACTCAGCGACAAGACCTGGGTGGGTGTTGTTCCGGGGGCGTTGATCTGTCCCAAGCCGAAGTTCGCCTTCCACCCGTGTGAGCCTCTTGGTGCATTGCTGGTCAACGTACATAGCGGCCCTTGCCACGTAGGAGGAGAAGATCCGCCCGTGATTCATCCACCCAACAGCCCGGCATGCGCCGTATGCCAAATGTATGCCGAGCATCCGGACGGTTGTAACGTGCTGCTCGGGGATGGAAGCGTGCATTTCATCTCCGAGACTATCAATCAGTTAACCTGGGCTGCCATGTCAAGTATGGCCAAGGGAGACTACGTTGACGAAGGCGAGTTCTAGCGAGGCTCCGCCTCAGACCGAAGAGAGGGTTCAAGTGCAAGGGTTCAGGGTTCAGGATTTGTGGGCACACGTGGAATCCGAAGTCCTGAACCCTGAACCCTGAACCCCGACGAAACTTGACTCATTTGCAACAACTTCCGGAAACCAAGTGCCCTAAGTCCGTAACATTTGAGAGAGGGTGACATGATCACTAAAAAATCCGAGGGGCTGACGTGTTTTGCGACCGTTGCTGTTCTACTGGTGGTAGTCGGGTGTGGTCCGCCGCAGGTGGCACCGCAAAATCAGCGGCTCATCTCGTCGCTGAGAACCGCAATATCAGCCCGGAGTTCTGAATGGATTGAGAAAAACGCGGAAGTGCTTGAAGAACGTCGGGCAGCCGGGACGGTGTCGGACGAGGAGTACGAGACGTTCCAGGCCATCATCGATAAGGCCAAGGCCGGCAAGTGGGAGGAGGCGGAGCAAAAAGT
>JAUWJC010000507.1 GCA_030607895.1 Pirellulales bacterium | reverse complement strand
TTGTTATAGCCTGAAAAGTTCGCGCGATTCCAAACGTCCGTTCTACCCTTGAATTTACGAGGTAAATCGACTTGACCGAAAAAGTTCTTGCCATTCTGCGCAAGATATGATCGGTAAGAGTCTAATGAATTATCCCGGCTTGCGATCTCGATATTGACCCGACAGTGAACGACGAAAATCAATCCGGAGAACCGGTCAATCGGGACCGGCCTTTTTCGATCAACGTGGCCGATCGGGTGCGGCGGCTGCCGCCGTATCTGTTCGCGCGAATCAACCGGTTGATGTACGAAAAACGCCGCGCCGGCGACGACGTGATCGACCTGGGTATGGGCAACCCAAGCGATGCACCCCAAGATCTGGTCGTCGAGAAGCTGGCCGAGGCCGCCCGGGACCCCAAGAACCATGGCTATAGCGAGTCGCTGGGACTTCTGAACCTCCGCCGAGAGGTGGCCAGCAGGTACTTCAAGCACCACGGCGTCCGGCTCGACCCGCACCGAGAGGTGATCGTCTGCCTGGGCTCGAAGGACGGGTTCAGCCATTTGTGCCTGGCGTTGATGGGGCCGGGCGACACGGCCATTGTGCCGGCGCCGTACTATCCGGCCCATCTGTACGGCGTGGCATTGGCCGCCGCAAACGGCATTCTGCTGGAAGTGGCCGACAGCGAGAAGTTCCTCTCGAACATCGCCTACACTTGCCAGCACATCGTGCCGAAGCCCAAGGTGCTGATCGTCAATTTCCCCCACAATCCCACCACGGCCACCGTCGACCCCGACTTCTATGTGGAAGTGGTTCGCCTGGCAAAGCGGTACGGGTTCATGGTCATCAGCGATCTGGCCTACGAGGATGTAGCTTTTGACGGCTACAGGGTGCCCAGCTTTCTGGCCGCGCCGGGGGCGATCGACGTGGGCGTCGAGTTGACCACCATGAGCAAGGGTTACAACATGGCGGGCTGGCGCATTGGGTTTTGCTCGGGCAACGCCGAAATGATCCGGGCGCTGGCCACCATCAAGACCTACTACGACTACGGCATGTTCCAGCCGATCCAGATTGCCGCGATCATGGCGTTGCGCCACACCGACGCGGCCGTGGAGGCCCAGGCCGCCGTTTATCAAGGCCGCCGCAACGTGCTTTGCGACGGACTCGAGCGGATCGGTTGGCCGATCCAGCGGCCCAAGGCCACCATGTTCGCCTGGACCAAAATCCCCGAGCCCTGGGTCAGCCGGATGAGTTCCTTCGATTTCGCCATGAAACTGCTCAAGGAGGCCGCCGTGGTGGTCAGCCCGGGCGGCGGCTTCGGCCCGGCCGGAGAAGGCTACCTGCGCATGGCGCAGGTGGAAAACGAAAACCGGCTCCGCCAGGCCGTCCGCCAAATCGCACGATGCTTGGGGAAGAATGAAGGATGAAGGGGGAAGGCGGAAGGCGGAAGGCGGAAGGGGGAAGGATGAATCCGGCCGCTTGCGGCTTCGCAACATCCACTCTCAACTCTCAACTCTCAACTTTCAACTCTCAACTTTCAACTTTCAACTCTCCCCATGCAGACCGAGCAGTTCCAACTGCACGCCCAGATCGAACAGCGCCACTGGTGGTTCGTTGCCCGACGGCAGATTATGCGACGGCTGGTTGCCGACGTGCTGCCACCCTCGCCCGATACGACCGTCATCGACATCGGCTGCGGGACGGGAGCGAACATCGCCTCGCTGGCCGACGATTACGATTGCGTTGGCATCGATACTTCGTCCGAGGCGATCGAGCTTTGCCGGCCGCGGTTCCCTCGTGTGCGTTTCATTGCCGGCCGTGCCCCGGGCGACCTGGGCGAAGAGGTCGAGCGGGCCCGGCTGTTCTCGCTGATGGATGTGCTGGAGCACGTACCGGATGATTTCGCCACACTCTCGGAACTGCTGGCGGCATCGACACCGGGCGCCTACTTCTTGCTGACCGTTCCCGCCGACCAATCGCTTTGGAGCCCGCACGACGAGAGCTTCGGCCATTATCGGCGTTACGACCGGCAGCGGTTCGAGCGGCTTTGGGCCGACCTGCCGGTTAGCGTGCTGCTGGTTTCGTACTTCAATTCCCGGCTGTATCCGCTCATTCGGCTGATTCGCGCCTGGAATCGGCGTCGTGAGCGGTCGGCGGGCGAGGCGGGCACGGACTTCTGGGTTCCCGTTCGGCCGATCAACCGTGTATTGAAAGCCACGTTTGCCGGCGAAGCCCGAGTGCTGTTGGGGTTGCTCCGCGGCCGCCGCCGACACGGCTATTCGAGGGGAGCCAGCCTGATAGCCCTGCTCAGGCGCGAGTCGGGCCGCGTGAGGGTGTCCAAGAATTCTCCGTTGTAAAGCCGCGACCAGTGGTCGCGGTTCACCAAATGAACTGACAACTCCAGAAACCGCGACCACTGGTCGCGGCTTTGCAACTCAATTGGTACAATACTTGCTAAATGCTAAATACACTGTCACTGCCAGCGCAAGAAAGTGGGGGTTCTTGCTTCGCCGAAACAAGAACCCCCGGTGTTGGCTGCCCGATTGGGGTAAACGTGTTCGCTTGCCCTCTCGGAGACCCGCAGCCATTGGACTGCTATCGGGCTTGTATCGGAATCGACTTTAGACGCTTCGCAAACAAACGCCAACGTTGACGTTCAACATGCCCCAAACCGCAAAACTTGCCTTGGAAGATGGAGGACCACGGGTTCGCGGTCGATACCGAGTCGCTTCCCGACGAATTGGAAATCACCCACCTGAACCTCAACGACGACACGGGCGAGGGCATCCGCCACCGGCGATTTCCCGCCTTCAGCGTACAGTACCACCCCGAAGCCTCGGGCGGCCCCCACGACAGCCACTACCTCTTCACCCGCTTCCGCGAAATGCTGTAGCACAATTTGGAGTGCGGCGATTCATCGCCGCTTTCTTGCGCGTGTGGCTACGCTACCCAGACGTTTTCTCGAACACGCGCAATGGCATGGCCAAGCTCTTTGCGGAAGAACATCTGGGCCACCCGCGATCGTGAGCCTGATCGGCGATGGCGTCGCGGCGCCGAAATTGGCCCGAGACGACGCCATGCCCCCCGCCGCAGAGGTGTTTTGGCCAGTTTCTGCTGATTTCTTGGGGGGGGGCACCCTCCAAGCTGTTGACAAGCCGGTTTGTTCTGCTCAAGATTAGGTTCTACGCTTTGGGTAACCCGTGCGGATCGGGTGCAACGCGGCCCGCCGGTTGAGCAACTAGAACCCTGATGAGGAGGACGCTGATGTTTGGCAATGCTTGTTTGAAAGGGTGCAGTCGCGTCAGTGCCATGGTTTATGCGGCGTTTTGGGTGAGGTTGGGGTGAAATTGTGGCTGAGTTCGGATATCGGGTAGGGTTTTGGATGAGAGGTATTTCTGACGCACCTCGCCCCAGA
>JAUWJC010000318.1 GCA_030607895.1 Pirellulales bacterium | reverse complement strand
TTGTTATAGCCTGAAAAGTTCGCGCGATTCCAAACGTCCGTTCTACCCTTGAATTTACGAGGTAAATCGACTTGACCGAAAAAGTTCTTGCCATTCTGCGCAAGATATGATCGGTAAGAGTCTAATGTTGTGGCCGCAAGCCACACTAAGTAATCCGTGGTTCTGCAACGAGGTGAAGTTTCGCTTAGACCAGTTTGTGAGTCGCGCAAGACACGGGCCGTTGAGTAGCATGCTCGACGGTGAAAAGGAGTCGACCGTGTCGCATGCCTGTTGCGACTTGTTAATTTCATTGTTTCCATTTGGAACAGGAGGGTTTTGGACATGCGACGATTGAGAGTGATGTGTGTGGCTTTGGTCTTGGCGCTGTTCGGCATGACCGAGGCGGCATGGGCAGCCAAGTGTCTGGACGGCTGCTTCAGTCGGTGTCGCGTTCGGCGCTGGCGCTGCCGTGGCCGTAGCGTATGCTGCCGCGTGATTAGAGTTAGGCGTTGCTACCCGGTGTGCTGCGAGGCGGCCATGCCGTCGTGCTGCGCGCCGGCAGCCGAAGCGGCCAAGGCGCCGAAGAAAGCCAAGGCGGCAAAGAAGGCCGAAGCGGCAGAGAAGCCGGTTCCAGAAGCGCCCGTCCCCCCCAAGGCCGAACCGGGAGAGGCGGCGGCGGAAGCGGCAAAGAAGCCGGCGGCCGAACCGTACGGGCCCCCGAAGAAACCGGCAGAGAAGCCTGCGGAAGAACCGGCAGTGAAGCCCGCGGAAGAACCGGCCGAGAAGCCTGCGGAAGAACCGGCCGAAAAACCCGCGGAAGAACCGGCCGAAAAACCGGCTGAAAAACCGGCCGACGCCCCGGCGGAAAAGCCCGCTCCGAAACCGCCCGCGCTGCCAGGTCTTCCGGTCGACGAGCCAGCCGAGAAACCTGCACCGGCCGAAAAGCCCGCCGATGCACCTGCGCCTGCTCCGGCACCTGCCGAAAAGCCTGCCGATGCACCTGCGCCCGCTCCGGTACCTGCCGAAAAGCCGGCCGATGCACCTGCGCCCGCTCCGGTACCTGCCGATGCACCTGCGCCCGCTCCGGCACCTGCCGAAAAGCCGGCCGACGCACCTGCGCCCGCTCCGGCACCTGCCGCCAAGCCCGCTGATGCTCCGGCACCGGCCGCCAAGCCGGCGGACGATCCGTTCTCTAGTAACACGAACGGTCCGCGAATCTGGACCGACTCGACCGGGAGGTATTCGGTGGAGGCGCGATTTGTCAGCTTCGATGACGGGGCGGTTCGTTTGCAGAAGGCCAACGGCCGTTACCTTCGGGTTGTGCTGACTCGGCTCAGCGCGGTCGACCGGTTGATTGTTGCCAGCCGTATCGAAGGGCTGGCGTTAAACAGGTGATCGTTCGGCACCGGGCTTGAACCGGTGTAACATGACGATTTGCGGAAAGCGTGCCCCTGGGGGTAGCAGCAATTGCCGCTGTTCCCGGGGGCCTTTTCTTGCCGCTTGCGGCCGAAAAAGGGACCAGGTTTAATTTGCCGGAACGGCCCGAAGGGTGCTTCGCACAAATTAAACCTGGTCCCTTTTTCGGTCAAAGCCACAAGCGTCCCCCCTGGCTGCCGGGGCCATGTTGGTGTATCCTTGCCCAGCATGAATGAAGACATTTCTCTTCCACGAAGTCCCGAGCTAATGTCGCGTGGCGACACGGCCCTGTTGGTTGTGGATGTGCAGGAGCGGCTGGCTCCCGCGATTGCCGATCATCAACGGCTGGTCTGGAACGTGGCTCGGTTGATCGACGGCGCCAAGGCACTCGGGTTGCCGGTGGTGGCAACCGAGCAGTACCCCAAGGGTCTTGGTCCAACGCTGGGGGAGTTGGCCGATCGGCTGGGGCCCATCCCGAGCAAGCTGACCTTCAGTTGCGGCGGATGCCCGGAGATATTTCACGAACTGGAAAACCGCGACATCCACAATCTGCTGGTTTGCGGCATGGAAACGCACGTTTGTGTGGGGCAGACCGTGCTGGACCTGTTGGCCGACGGCTGGCGGGTGTACGTGGCGGTCGACGCGGTTGGTTCACGATTCGAGATCGATCACCGCACCGCCTTGGCCCGAATGGACTCGGCCGGCGCAACGCTCACCACTACCGAAGCGGCCCTATTCGAATGGTGCCGCACTGCCGGCACCGCGGAGTTCAAGCAGATCAGCCGGCTGGCCAAAGAAAAGTAGGGTGGGCAATGCCCACCGGTGGACTCGGCAATCGCATTTGGTGGGCAATGCCCACCCTACTCGCTCCAAGGCCGTGTCGCTTCCGCTTGCGTTGTTCCGCTTTCCGCTTTTCGTCAGAACTCCAGCTTCCGAAACGCTCGGAAGCCCATCCAGAGGGGCACGGCGGTGGCCAGCGCTCCCAACAGGACGCTGGCGCCCGTACCCAGGACCAGCCAGGCACTGAGCCACCACTGGAGATTCGGCCGGTCGGCCAAGAGGTTCGCTGCCTGAGTGTGCTCGGCGACCAGGTAGAAATGGCAGGGCAGGGCAGTGAGCATCACCACTACCAGTATGTAGGCCGAACTGAGCACCAGGTTCAGCGTCCCGCCAAAACCGGCGGCAATTCGCGAGGGTGATTCCTCTCGCAAGCTGGGCATCATGGCGCCCAGGCCCCCTGCAATTCCCGAGAGCCCCAGGCAGAGAACTACACAGGTCAATTGGTGAATGGCCAGCACCAACGGCCAGACGCGAAGCATCAGGTCGCTCAACAGGATCAGCAGCGAGCAGGGCACTATCGAGCCTCCCGCGGCAAAAAAGAACTTGCTCCAAAGGATCGACTCTCGGCGTATGGGCAACAAGCCGAGTATCCAGAACCGGCGGCCTTCGAGGCTTATCATGGGAAAGATGAATCGGGTGGTGAAGGTCGACAGCAGGAGTCCCACCACCGAGAGGTTAAGGAAACTCACCATGTTGATCCAACCCAGGTAATGAACGCTGTAGCTGAACCGGCGGATATTGAGAAAGTACAAACCCAACAGCCCAAAGAAGATCAGAAACTGCGACCACTGGACCGGATCGCGGCGAAACAGCCGCAGGTCCTTGACGATCAACAGGCGCATCTTCTTGGGTAGCGGGACGAAGCGGCCGATCAGCCGATCTATCCAGGCGGCCTTGGTCCGCTTCCGTACGGTCCGCGTTGTCTGCAACCCGCTGTAAGCTGCCCGATAAATCCGCCCGGCCGTCCAGACGGCCAATTGCCGGCAGAACAAGGCGTTGGAGATCATCAGGCTCAGGAAGAGCACGCTCTCGGACCATTCGCCACGCGCGGCTTCCAGCAGTCCGGAACTCAACCACCAACTCGGCAACAATTGCTGCTGGGTGAGTTCCATTCGGTTGAGCATTTCCTGGAACCAACGAGGCGTGAGCAGATCGCTTTTCGGACCGGCCACCAGCGACCAACCGATCCAGGCCGCGGCGGCCACTGCCAGGACGCCGGCAACGACCAGAAAGAGCACCCGGCGGCGAGGCAGCCAATGCACGATCGCCATGCAAAGCATCGCTCCGATTGCAGCCGGCAAGTAGATGAAGGCAATAAGAAACGGCAACAGCAAGACGTAATAGTACCAAGGCGCGGCCGCCTGGATGCCGTAGGCCAACAGCATGGGGCTTCCCAGCAGCAGGAATGCCCAACTGCTCATCAGGATGGCTTCCTGAAACTTGTGCAGAAAAACCCGTTCCACCCGGGCCGGGATCGTCAGTAGAAAGGTGATGTCGCGGGATCGAAACAGCGAACTGTACAGAATGATGCCCGCGGAAAACACCAGCATCACCATCAATGCCGCAAAGAACATCCCGAACACCGCGCGGACCGTCTCGTCGTAAGTGTCCGGATGAGGAATCCCGGCCTTCAGGAAGCGGAACCCGTCGGCAAACAGCCAGAACAGCCCTCCCCACAACAGTCCGCTTAGCACGGCGATCAGCGCAAGCCGAAACCGCGATCCGGAAAACGTCTGCCGCAAGAAGGTTCTTATGAACCGCTGCCGCATCCGCCAAAACGCCGCCGCTTCGGCCCCGACGCCGGGCAACCGCACTTCGACATTCGTTGTTCGATATTCGATATTCATCGTCACGAATCGCCCTCGTCCACCGTCAGTCTCAGGAACAGACGCTCCAACGAGGTGTGCTCCGAAGCCGACTGCCGGCGCAACTCATCAAGGGTTCCGAGGAATTTCAGTCGGCCCCGGTCGACAATGCCGCTCCGATCGGCAATCTCCTCGGCCACGGCCAAGGTGTGCGTGGACATGAAGACCGACGCGCCTCTGGCGGCATGGGCCCGAAGCAGGTCCTTCACCAGCCGAACGCTCTTGGGGTCGAGCCCTACCATCGGTTCGTCGACCACCACCACCGACGGATCGTGAAGGAATGCGGCCGCGAAGACCAGCCGTTGCCTCATGCCGTGCGAATAGGTTTCAGCCAGGTCGTCGAGGAACTCACCCAGGCAAAACCGTTCCGTATCGCGTGCGATTCGCTCTTGTGTCTGTCCGGCGTCGAGCCCTCGCATTTCGGCGATGAATTCGAGGAATTCGCGCCCGGAGAGTTTGTCGTACAGGAAGGCCTGGTCGGGCACGTACCCGACGAATCGGGCGGCCTCGCGCGGCTTGGCCACCGTGTCGTGGCCGCACACCCGAACCGTCCCCGAACTGGGTCTGAGCAACCCGACCAGCATCTTGATCGTGGTGGTCTTGCCCGCCCCGTTGGGCCCCAAGAAAGCAAATAACTCGCCGGGTGGCACCGTCAGCGCAAGTCGATCCACCGCCGTCTTGCAGTCGTAGTTGCATGTTACCTCGTGAAACTCAATCATCGCCGCTGATCGACCCTCCCTTGCGAAGTCGGAGGTCGGAGGTCGGAAGTCGGAGGTCGGAGGTCGGAGGTCGGAAGTCGGAGGTCGGAAAAGGAAGTCTGTTTTCGTTCCGCTTTCCGCTTTCCGCCTTCCCCCTTCCGCTTTCCGCTTTCCGCTTTGTGTCAGTCTTTCGGACAAGCGCCGCTGCCTTTTCGTCCGACATTCGGACGAACGTCATTTTCGAGTTGAAGACTATTACCTCCTGCTGCAGGACGGTGCCATCGCGGTCTACCCAGACCTTGCCGCGATGGCTGCGAGGACTGCTTAGCGCGAAACCCTGCGCGCTGCGGTACACGACCACGCTGGCGTCCAGCGAACGGCCGCACCAGACGATTGGCTCGACTCGCTCGACCGTCGCTTCGAGGATCTCCAAGGGACTGCCTCTTGAGCACAAGGGGCTAAATGTTCGCAACTTCCAGGTCTGGCCCACCCGGAGCCCCGGCAGCTTGGTCTCGGGCGAAAGCGAATCGCCCAGCAACCCGTTCGAACTGATCGGCGCCTCGGTCGTGTAGCAGAACTCCCCGGAACGGACC
>JAUWJC010000459.1 GCA_030607895.1 Pirellulales bacterium | reverse complement strand
CATGGGTGTTTTTTTCCCACCCAACGCGCCGGGAAAGCCCGGCGGCTAAACTATCTCGTCGCTCGGACCGAGAAATGATACATGTCGCCACGGTAGATCGATTTTTCCATGTCCAAGATCAGTTCTTTTGCACAAGATGTAACGCCTTCCACGCAAAAGGCGGATATCCGGCCCTCGACGCCTGGAAATCCTATTTCTTCACCGTTAACAATAATCGAAGAGAGCCGCTGGTCCACCTGCATCAACTGCAGACCGTAATCGTGCTCGTAGATGTCGTAGAGCGATCCTTCGAGGTCCTTCTTGTAGATCCCCGGGCACAACCTTTCGGAGACGTAGCGGGTTTCCTTCATCACGGCGATGCCGTCCGCCAGGCGTAGTCGCTGGATCTCGCATACAGGCCCGGAGAGGATATATCGCCGGGAGTTGATCGAGAGCGTCTGGTTCCGCCGCCGCAACTTCGCGCTGATCAGTCGGGTGGAAGGCACGCGCCCGGCTTCGATCATATTTTTGGTGAATCCGAGAATCCGGTCCACGGACCGATCGACCCGGCTGCCGCGGACGTAGGTCCCCTTGCCTTTGATCCGGGTGACCCACCCGGCCTGCTCCAGTTCCTGATGGACTTTCCGGGCCGTCGTATTGCTGACCTTGTACCTTTCGATCAACTGGTTTTCCGAGGGGATCTGCACTCCGGGCACCAGACCGCCGCAGCGAATCTCGGCGACGATCTGCTGCATGATCCGGAAATACTTCGGCGTGGTTTCGTGTACGGTTTTCATGTGAAAGGGGAAATCCAATAAGGACAACTTAACGCACTAAGTCAGCTTAGTGCGTTAAGATAACTCGCCCGGCGCAACCTGTCAAGGGGCCGTTCCGCGCAGCAGAGAAACGGTCCGATCACACGGCAGATGCGGAGGGGCCTTGTGGGCGCAAGTTGTTATTTTCCAATTGGTTGCGCGTGCAGTCAAAAAACTCGAACGACACACAATCGCTTTGACGATTTGGTTTTGAGCGAGTCACCGCACCGAATTCTCGGCCGACGCGGGTGCTCGAGCGCCGAGAAATCGGCAATGCCCGACGGGAATCCGGCGATGCGCGCGTACTCTGAGCGGCAAGTAGACGCGTCAACGCGAGAAGATCGCTACGCTGCCTTGCGATGGTAGTATTGCAACAGGCCACCGAGCCGCTCGGTCCGAAAAAGGGGACAGGCACCGTCGGCAAACCGAAAACTCTCGTGAAAACCAGCCCGTGACGGAGCCAGTCCCCATTTTCGGACTCCCCTCCTTACAGTTTGAGATAGAAGAAGGACCACGAAGAGGTGACGCATGATCCGTACAGAAGAAGTGTGCATTGTTCTAGCGGCTGTTTTGGCGACCTCTCAAGCGTTGGGCGAAGAAGGCGGCGGGCAGTCGTCTCGAAACGCCCTGTTGGCGGTGCGGCACAATGCACATTATATCGCTCCGCCCGGCCCCGGCGAAAATTGGCAGCAGTGGCTCGCGCACCTGCGGTCGTACCGCCAGGAGCGGTGGGGCCAACAGCGAGCCGCGGCCGATTCGATCTACGAGCGCGAAGACCTGAAATGGATGACTCGCAACTTCGTCTGCGGCAAGATCTTCATATAAGATCGGAGTTTCTGGAGCCCGGAAGAGCGACAGTACCGTATCGCCGCATTCTGCCGGGATGCGCAACGCGAGTTCGGCGGCTACGATTCGGTGGTCTTCTGGCACACCTATCCGCACGCGGTTGAGTACGATACCATAACCATATCCGCAAAGGAGGTTTCCATGAAAGTCGGGATTATCGGATTGGATACGCCACACGCTGTGGAGTTCACGAAAATACTGAACGATCCGGAGGCAACGGGTGATCTGGCCGATTTGACGGTGGTGGCCGGGTATCCGGGGGGAAGCCCGGATCTGCCGTGTAGCTGGGATTGTGTCGAGGAGTGTACCGAGCAACTCCGCGGAATGAGCGTGGAAATCGTCGATTCCGTCGATGAGTTGGTCGAGAAGGTGGACTTGGTGTTGTTAGAGAGCCAGGAGGGGCGGCCACACCTAGAGCAGATCAGGCCGGCCCTGGCCGCCGGCAAGCCCACGTTCATCGACAAGCCCGTGGCCGCCACGCTGGTCGACACGGTCCGCATCTATCAACTGGCCGGCGAGTGTGGTACGCCTTGTTTCTCCAGTTCTGCGATCCGCTTCATCCGCGAGGTGGTTGGGCTGTGCAACAATCCGCTCCTCGGCCGGATCGTCGGCTGCAACGCCTACAGCCCGTACATGATGCAGGAATACCACAGCGCCCTGTTCAATTACGGTGTCCACGGGGTAGAAACCTTGTTCACGATCATGGGTACGGGCTGCAAGTCGGTTGTCCGAGTGTATACCGAGGGAACGGAATTGGTCACCGGTACCTGGGAAGACGGGCGAGTCGGAACCTTCCGCGGAATCCGCGATGGGCTGCTCGCTTACGGGGCAACCGTTTATGGGACCGACGCTGTTGTTCACGACGGGATCGACGAAGGGTGCGCCACCGACGTGTACGAACCGTTGGTAAGCGAAATCGCCCGTTTTTTCAAGACCGGCAAGCCGCCCGTCAGCGCCGAGGAGACACTCGAGATATTCGCCTTCATGGAGGCCGCCGACCAGAGCAAGCGCCGGGGTGGGTGCCCGGTGTCGCTCGAAAGTGTTCTGCAAGAGGCCCGACAAGCTGCCGCGCAATCATAGAAGGAGGCACTGCCGTGAGCGAAGCCGATCCGGTTCGGTGGGGTGTGATCGGGTTGGGATACTTCGGCGAAGTGCATGCCCATACGCTTTCGACCATGCCGAACATTCAGTTGGCGGCGCTGTGTACACGGCGAGCAGAGCGCCTGGGTGAATTGGCCGATCGGTACAACGTGAAGAAACGTTACACCGACTATCGCGAACTCCTGGCAGATCCGTCGATAGATGCAATCAGCCTCACCACCAACGTTGACGATCATCGTGACATTACCATCGAGGCGCTTCGCAGCGGCAAGCACGTGCTTGTGGAAAAGCCGATGGCACCGGCCGTCGCAGACTGCGACCGGATGATCGAGGCCTCTGAGCAGAGTGGCCGGCTGCTGATGGTCGGCCACATCTGCCGATTCGATCCGCGCGTGGCGATGGCGAAGCAGGCGATCGAGGACGGGCGTCTCGGAGATATCCTTTCGATGAACGCCCGCCGGAATCTGTCCAGAATCATCGGGGCCGAGGCGGGCGAAAAGGTCTCGGCTCTCTTTGGTCACGGCGTCCATGATGCAGACATCATGCTGTGGTTCAATCGGGCCAAACCCGTCAGCATCTATGCCCAGGAGAGCCACCCAAGCTCAGCCAAATATCCCGACTGCGGCTGGGCCATGACGCGATTCGAGAACGGGGCCGTCGGCGTGATCGAAGAGGTTTGGTATCTACCGGAGACCACCCGCTTCGACATCGACGCCCGCATGGAGGTCATTGGCACCGAAGGGGCTCTCTACATCAACTGCGGTGAGGCGGGCCTTGAAATCCACGACGCAAACGGTCTGTCCATGCCGGACACCGTCTATTGGCCATGCGTATTCGGCCAGCGTGTCGGGGCGCTCGAGTCGGAACTGCGATACTTCGCCGACTGCGTAAGGGAAGGACAAAGCCCCGACCGCTGTCCTCTCGAGCAGTCGCGGGCCGCGGTGGAGCTGATGACCGCGGCCACGGAGTCCTCACAAACGGGGAATGTAGTGTACTTGTAACTCAAACTGTAAGGAGGGGAGTCCGAAAATGGGGACTGGCTCCGTCACGGGCTGGTTTTCACGAGAGTTTTCGGTTTGCCGACGGTGCCTGTCCCCTTTTTCGGACGGCGAATACCGAGCACCGT
>JAUWJC010000017.1 GCA_030607895.1 Pirellulales bacterium | reverse complement strand
TTCGACAAGCGGGGCCAGTTGGGCTTGCGGGGCCTAAAACGGGACCAGGTTAATTTTGTGCTAAGCACCCGCGGGGCGGTGCGGGAAAATTAAACGTGGTCCTTTTTTGGGCCCGATTCCCGAGAGGATGTAGCGGAGTCTTAGGGCGATACCGCCGGGTTGGCTGTCGCGCTCGATCAGGGCGGCTTCGAAGCCCTGCTCGGCCAGGCTCAAGGCGGCGGTCATCCCGGCCACGCCGGCCCCAATCACGATCGCACGCTGGTCCACCTCCAATCGAACGTCCTGGAAGGGGCGCAGCGTGGCCACCCGGGCGACGGCCATCCGCACGAGGTCCTTGGCCTTGAACGTGGCCGCTTCGGGCTGGTTGAAATGGACCCAGGAGCACTGGTCGCGGATGTTGGCCATATCGAACAGATGCTGGTTCAAGCCCGCCTCGCGAAGAGTGTCCTGGAACAGCGGTTCGTGAGTCCGCGGCGTGCAACTGGCCACCACCACCCGATTCAGGCCGTGCTCCCGGATTGCATCCATGATCTTCAGTTGCGTGTCGGTCGAGCAGGTGTAGAGGTTCTCTTCGGCGAAGACCACGCCCGGCAGCGTTTTGGCATACTCGACCACGTCGGGCACCTCGACGGACCGGGCGATGTTGGTGCCGCAGCGGCAGACGAACACGCCGATCCGCGGTTCTTCTTGGCTAACGTCCCGCTCGGGCGGATAGGTTTTCTCGCGGATCATCGTGCCGCGGGCGTCTTTTAGCTCCTCGCCGACCAGCGCGGCGGCGGCGCTGGCGGTCATCACCGTTTCGGGTATATCGACGGGCGCGGCCGCCGCCCCGGCAACGTACACACCCGGCCTGCTGGTGCGGCTGGGATCCAGGGTATCCGTCCGGCAGAAGCCAAAGCGGTTCAGTTCGATACCCAGCACGTCGGCCAATTCGGACGTGCCGGCCGACGGACGCAGGCCAACGCTGAGCACGACCAGGTCGAATTCCTCCTGGGTAACCCGGCCGTTGTCGTCGACGTAGCTCAGTAACAAGTTCTTTGTCTGCTGAAGCTGCTTAACCGACGAGATAATACCCCGCAGAAACCGCTCGCCGTAGTTCTGCTTTGCGCCCTCGTAGTAGGTCTCGAACCCCTTGCCGTACGCCCGGATGTCGTTGTAGAAGATGGTGGCCTCCAGCCCCGGCACGTGATCGACGGCCATGATGGCTTCTTTGATCGCGTACATGCAGCAGACGCCGCTGCAGTAGTCGTTACCCGTCTGGATATCGCGCGAGCCGACACACTGTATCCAGGCAACCCGCCGCGGCTCGGTCCGGTCGGACGGCCGGAGCACGTGCCCCTGGTAAGGCCCCGAAGCGCTCAGGATTCGCTCGAACTCGAGGCTGGTAATCACGTTCGGGCATTGGCCGTAGCCGTACTCGCCGCGCTCCAGCGGGTCGAAAGGTTCGAAGCCGGGTGCGAGCAGGATGGCGCCCACGTCGATCGTGACTTCCTCGGGCAGCATGTCGTGAATGATCGCCTCGGCCGTGCAGGCTGCCACGCATTGCATGCACTCCGAGCAGATGCCGCACGCCAGGCACCGCTTGGCCTCGGTCACGGCAGCCGATTGGTCGAGCGTCTGCTCGATCTCGGCGTATCCGTCTCGTTGATCCAAGGGCAGCCGGGCTGGGACCGCCCGGGGCCACAGGAGGAACTCGCGCTGCGGTGTCTCGGCGGCTTTCTGCTCGGGTTTCTCGCGGCCGGCGGCCAGGTCCTCGCCACGCAGGAACCGGTCGATCGACTCGGCCGCCTCGTGCCCCTGGGCAACCGCCTCGATGACCGACGCCGGACCGCTTTGCATGTCGCCCCCGGCGAAGACCCAATCGACGTTTGTTTGCAGCGTGAGCGGATCGGCATGCACGAACCGCTTTGACCGGTCCCAGAGCGGATCGTTGGGGGCCAGGAACGAGAAGTCTGATTGTTGCCCGATGGCGATGATTATGTGGTCGGCCTCGATCCGCATGGAGTTCAAGGGGTTGGCGTCGAACTGCGGTGCGAACCGGCCTTGGTCGTCGAATGCCCGGCTGCACCCCTGGAGCTTCACCCCGGTAACCTTCCCATCACTTCCGACGAGCTCTTTCGGTCCCCAGGCCGTGTGGATCGTGACACCTTCATCCCGTGCGTCTTGGATTTCCCAGTCGTGGGCCGGCATCTCGTCGCGGCCTTCGAGGCAGACGAGTTCCACTTGTTCGGCGCCTTGCCGCCGGGCGGTCATTGCCACGTCGATTGCCACGTTGCCGCCGCCGATGACCACTACCCGGTCGCTGAGCCGGGGGTCCCGGCCAAGTTTTACGTCGCGCAGGAAATCGAGTCCCGAAAGCACGCCGTCCAATTCGGCGCCTTTCATTTTCGAGCCGTCGGTGCTGCGTGTGAGCATGGCCGGCCGGGTGCAACCGATCCCCAAAAAAACCGCCCGATAGCCGTCCTGTTTGAGCGAATCGAGCGTGAAGTCGCGTCCCATGGCCACGCCCGTGCGGACCTCGAAGCCGGAGGCAACCATGTCGTCGATGTCGCGCTGGAGTACCTCGTCGGGCAACCGGTACTCGGGAATGCCCAGAAGCATGGTGCCGCCGAGTGTTTCTTGTGCCTCGAAGAGCGTGACGGGATACCCGGCCAGCGCCAGGTCACGGGCGGTAGTCAACCCGGCCGGTCCTCCGCCGACAACGGCCACCGGCGGCTTATCCGGGTCGATCTGGCCGACCGGCGGCGGGGCGGGGTCCTCGCCGGCCGCCCGACGCTCGGCGACCCAATCGGCGGCGAACCGCTTGAGGTTATTGATTGCCACCGGCTCGTCCAACTCGCACCGATTGCATTCTTGTTCGCACGGATGATGACAGACGCGTCCGCAGACGGAGGGAAACGGGTTCCGCTGGCGGATCAGATCGTAGGCCTCGCCGAAACGGCCGTCGGCAATCAGGGCCACGTAGCCTTGGCAATTGACGTTGGCCGGGCAGGGCAACACGCAGGGCGGCCGCTCGGCCTTGCTGATGGCCATCGCGCCGGGAATCGCCTGGGGGTAACGCTTGTAGATGGCCTTGCGCGGCATGGTGCCTTCGTCGAACTCGCTGGGTACTTCGACGGGACACGCTTCGAGGCAATCGCCGCAACTGTTGCACTTGTCCAGATCGACGATCCGGGGCCGCTTGAGAACCCGAACGCGGAAATCACCCGGCTCGCCCTCCAGCCCAATCACGTCGGCGGCCGTGATGGTGTCGATGTTCAGGTGCTTGTCCACCTCGATCAGCTTGGGCGAGATGGTGCACATCGAGCAGTCGTTGGTAGGGAACGTCTTGTCCAACTGCGCCATCCGCCCGCCGATGGCCGTGGTCTGTTCGATCAGCGTGACGTGGAACCCGGCGTTGGCCAGGTCGAGCGAGGCCTGCATCCCGCCGATACCCGCCCCGACAACCATTGCCGAGCCGACCTTGCCGCCGTTACCATGCTGCCCGTTTTGGTCAACCATGTTGTTCCGAGTGTGTCTAAAAATTCCTAACTGTAAAGCCGCGACCAGTGGTCGCGGTTGCTGGGATTGTGAGTTGGCCGCTAAGACCGCGACCAATGGTCGCGGCTTTACAGAAGGTATTCACAAAAGGTCCTTTCTCCGAAGTAACGGCACCGGATCAACGAAGTGCCTCTTCCACCAGCCGGTCGCTTGATAGTTACCGAAGGCCAGCCCCATCAGTTCGGTCAGGTAGAACACGGGCAGGCCGTATTGCCGCTGGCGGATCGCTTCGATTTCCGCTTGCCGCGTGTCGAGGTTCGACTGGCACATCGGGCAGTCGGTGACCATGCACTCGGCGCCCGCCTCCAAGGCCGCCTCGAACAGGTCGCCGCTTAGCTTGTGGACAATGTCGGTTCGGGTAATCGTGAGGCTGGCGCCGCAGCAGTCGGTTTTGTACGACCAGGGCCGGACCTCCATGCCCACCGCACGCAGCAGCCGGTCCATCGACTCGGGGGTCTCCGGCGAGGGGGCGTCGGTTACCTTGGGCGGCCGTTGCGACAGGCAACCGTAGTAGGCCACGCCGGCCAGACCGTCAAGCGGTTTCCGTACTTTGCCCTTAATCGCCTCGATCAACTCGGGCCGGTCGAAAAACTCGTTGATGTGCCAAATGGCCGTTTTTCCTTCGTACGGGCGGTCGATCCAGCGGGCGGCGTCTTTCTTTAACTCCTTGTCGGCCTGTTTAAGCCGCTGGAAGCAAGCAGAGCACGGGACCAGTAACTCGCGGCCTTCCCGCTCGGCAATCTCCATGTTGCGAGCCGGCAGGCGGATCGATAACTCCTCGTCCAGGAAATGGGCCGACGATGCGCCGCAGCAACTCCAGTCGGGCAAGTCCGCAAGCACTATCCCCAGCGCATGGCATACCGCGCGAATACTCCGGTCGTATTCGACGGCCATGCCCTCGAGCGAGCAACCGGGATAGTAGGAAACCTCCACCGGCCTAACCTTTCTCTTCGTTGCCGTTCTTTTCTTTGTGGAACATCCGGCGGACTTCGCGCTTGCCCTTGATGCCGGGTGGCAGGAATTTGAGCTTACCCCGCTTGAGCATCTCCAGGGCGAGCTTCATGTCGCCGAAGAAATCCATCGCTGCCAGCTTGTACAGCCCGATCATCTCCAGCTCGTACAACCGGCCGTGGCGGCGGACCGAGTCGAGAAACGCCTTGTGAAACTTGACGACGTTGGCCTCGCCGGCCGGCACGCCCGACGCGCGGCTCATCTGCCGTAGCGTGTCCATCAGGTGCGCTATGTCGATGTCGTTGGGGCAGCGCGTGGTGCAGGTTTGGCAACCGGCGCAGATCCAGATCGTCCGCGATCGGAGCAACTCGTCTTCCAGGCCGAGTTGGACCATCCGCATCACCTGGTTGGGCATCACATCCATGGCGAAGGCGGCCGGGCAACCGCTGGTACACTTCCGGCACTGGTAGCAGAGCGAGACGTGCTCGCCGCTTCGGGCTTCCACGTCGGCCAGGAAGGTCGGGCTGGGATGGATGGCTAAGTCATTCGACATGGGGGGATTCGATCCTAACGCGGCCTGGGGCCGCAACCAAACCATCGAGCCGCTCGCGGCTTCGCACGGTGCAACGGCCAACCATCAACGCTGTCCGAGACCTTGCACTATTCATCGTGTGGCACACCCAGAACGTAGTGATGGGTGTGGTCCGTGTATTCCACGCCCTTCGCTGCGCTCAGGGACGTGCCACCCATTACATGGTGCCGCGGAAGGTCGGCGTCGATGAGAAACCGCATGGTTGTTCGTCACGCCGGCAAAGGGTGATGTTGTTCCTTGCCCAACGGTTCCGCGGCATATTCCAGCGAGGCCCGGATGTCCTCTTGGCTGAGGTCGAAATCCCGCTGGACGTCCTCGAAGCTCATGCCGCCGGCCAGGTAGCCGATGACACGAGCAACAGGCACACGGGTACCGCGGATGATCGGCTTGCCGTGACAGATTCTCGGGTCAAGGATGATGCGTTGTTCCATGGGTCAACTCTTGTTTCAATTGGACCGTACAGTCGTCCCCTTTCATTCTGGTTGACTCGATATGCGGATTCTGTTTCCACGAACAGTAATGATTGCTCCCGCCTCGAGTTCGTCTCCATGCCGGACCAGCACCTCTTGCATCAATTCTATCCGTTTTCCTGCCAGCACATCGGGAAGTCGTACCAGTCCACAGTGAAGAACCTTCTCAACAAACAGCAGCCTTCCGAAATCCGTGTCGATGGTAACCAAAATACGTTGTTCTTTTGTGGCCCATTCCAGCAACGTACGATCGCCAGGATCCGGGCCGAGCGTGCGGGATTCTACCGCGTCGTGCCCGTGGGCACGGAGCCATTCGGCTAACCGGCGACCGACACAACGATCGACCAGGAACCTCACCGTTCAGCGACCTCCACCGTATCGAGCGAGTCGTTGGCAATCACTGCGTGAGCGTACGTCAGGCACGCACGGATGTCTTCTGGTTCGAGGTTCGGGTAGTCTTTGAGGAGATTTTCCCATGTTTCCCCTTGTGCCAGGAGGCTCAAGATCAGTTCCACCGACAGGCGCATACCCCGAATGATCGGCTTTCCCCCGAAAATCGCCGGATTTACCGTGATGCGCTCCAGTAATTTCGAATCTACCATTGTCTGTTTCCTGTTTGGGTCGTGGAAAAAACCTGTCAACAATAGGGGTTTCCCCATACCCACACCCCGATCACGCGTTCGCGAAGATATCTCCAACCCGGCAGGCGAAGCCCGGCAGGACGTCCTGGCCGGCGAGTTGATCGTTTTCGGTCAGCACCTTGATGTCGGTTGTCGAGCGGTAGACGGTGACGTTCCGTCCCGTGGGATTTACGACCCAGACCATCATCGCGCCCGCATCGAGCCATGCCCGGACCTTGTCGTCCACTTCGCTCAGCCTGTCGCTTGGGTGAGAGCACCTCGACGGCCAGGTCCGGCGCGCCCGGCCAGAATGCTTCCTCGGGGGCCTCTGCCGGGAGGTGGTCCTTGTGGATGAAGGCGAAGTCCGGCGCGCGAACCGTGTCGGGGTCACGAGCGAGCAGGAAGCCCGTCTCCGCACAGAATATCCTTCCCAGCTTCTGTTGCTGGATATGGCGGGCCAACCAACCATTAAGCTGGCCGCCGATCGCTCCGTGTTTCCAATCCGATAGCACCATCTTTCGCAGTTCTCCCGCGACCAACTCGTACCGATGACCATCGTCGGGCATCTCGAAGAGTTGGTCGGCCGTAACGCGAGTTGTGGTGCTCATAACTCCACCCTCTTCTGGTGGGATCTGGTCTTGGGAATGTCCGCTAATAGTCATTGCGTTTCTTGGCTTGATGGAGTTTCTCCCACATTCGGCGACCCCATTCGGATTCCTTGATGCCGGCCTCGAGGAACGCCTCGTAAGAAGAGAAATCCTGTTTTCGTGTTTTCCACTGGGCCACGATTTCCTCTTGAGCCTTGTGCTTCATCTCGACGCAATCGAAAGTTTTAGATTTCGTTGCCATAAGCGACCTCCGCCGGGCTGCGTATCTCGATAGGCCGATGCCCGTTCAGAACATTGACCGCGTTATACTTGGCAATACGATTCAGGTTCACGATATGCCTGAAGTTCCAGCTAACGATCAGGTCTGCTTCGGCCACGGTTGCCGCAGCCACGTGGATCGCGTCACTACGTGAAGCTTTTCCCAAAATACCAGCGGCTATGTATGCGTCCGCCAGCCCCTCTACCTCCGCGCCCACGGGGACACTCTCCAAATGCTCTTCCGCAATACGTTGAAAGACCTCCCGCACCACTGGCGGAGCGGCGCCGAGTTCTCGCAGGGTCTCCGTGGACACGAGCAACGTGAATTCACCCCTTTCGAGCCGCTCGAAGAATGGCCGGCTGGATTGTGCGAATTCCTCGTCAATCGCTCCGCCGAAGACTGAAGTGTCCGCGTACACTCGGATTTTGCGCATCCCTTGCTCCCAAGCTCAATTCTATACCTACCCCTGGGGGAAATCCATACGCACGAGTTATTTCTGGAGGTTGCGAGTTGCCCTACGGCTTCAGCTTGGCCGCTTTGACCGTATTCTTCATCAGCATGGTGATTGTCATCGGCCCGACGCCGCCGGGGACGGGCGTAATCTTGCCGGCCACTTCCTTTACCGCCTCGAAATCGACGTCGCCGGCCAGCTTGGCCTTGCCCGAGGAGGTCGTGCCTATCCGGTTCACGCCCACGTCGATTACCGTGGCACCCGGCTTGACCATGTCGGCGGTAATGGCGCGTGGCCTGCCCGCGGCCACGATCAGAATGTCGGCCCGGCGTGTGTGTTCCGCCATGTTGCGAGTGCGGGTATGGCAGACGGTGACCGTTGCGTTTGCACCGTCCTTCTTTTGGAGCATCATTACGGCGACCGGCTTGCCCACGATATTGCTCCGGCCGACGACGACCAACTCGGCCCCCTCGGTGGGCGTGCCGCCGCGGACGATCAGTTCGCGGATGCCCGCCGGCGTGCAAGGCGGGAACACCTCCTCGCCGATCACCAGCCGGCCAACGTTGACCGGGTGGAAACCGTCGACGTCCTTGTCGGGATCGATGGCGTAGAGCACCCTGTTCTCGTCGATGTGCCCCGGCAGCGGAAGCTGAACGAGGATGCCGTTGACCTCATCGTTGTTGTTAAGCTGATCGATCAGCTTGAGTAGTTCATCTTCGGGCGTGTCGGCGGGCAAGTTGTGCTGAAACGAGTTGATGCCGATCTTGTCGCACGCCTTGCCCTTGGCCGTGACGTAAGAGACCGACGCCGGGTCTTCACCCACCAGCACGGTGGCCAGGCCGGGCACGATGCCGCGGGTCTGTTTCAGATCGGCCACTTCTTCGGTCAACTCGGCCCGGATTGTCTTGGCCACTTCTTTTCCGCTGATGATTTCCGCTGTCATGGAGCACTCCTTTTCCTGTATTGCGAAGCCGCAAGCGGTCGCTTGCGGTTCTCAGAATAGTCCTTTGACCTTTCCGGTTTCCACCTCGACGTCAACGCGCCGATAGGCCGGGTTGGAACAGGTGCCCGGCATTAGCGAGATGTTGCCGGCCACGGGACAGATGAACCGGGCCCCGCCGTAGATGAGGAAGTCGCGAATCGGCAGCGTCCAGCCCTTGGGAACACCCTTGACGGCCGGGTCGTGGCTGAGACTCAGATGTGTCTTGACCATCATCGTGGTGTAATCGTTGAACTTGGGGTCCGACTCGAACCGCTTCGCCTTGGCCTCCGCCTCGGGTGTGTAGCTGACGCCGTCGGCGCCGTAAACCTCCCGGGCGATCAACTCGACGCGCTCTCGCAACGGGGTATCCATTTCGTAGAGAAACTTGAAGTGGCCCTCCTCGTTGCAGGCGTCGACCACCGCGTCGGCCAACTCCAGCGCTCCCTCGCCGCCGTACTGCCAGTGCTTCGAGACGGCCACGCGAGCGCCGGCCTGTTCGGCCAGTTTTCGGGTCAGATCGATTTCGGCCTCGGTGTCGGAGTGGAAAGCGTTGATGGCGACCACCGGGTTGATGCCCGCCTTCTTGACCGTGTTGATATGCTGGATCAGGTTGCCCATGCCGTCTTCCAGCCACGCCAGGTTCTCCTCGAAGTACTCCTTCGGCAGCGGCTTGCCCGGAGGACACGGCAATGCCCCCGCGCCCACGCCGTGATGCTTCAAAGCGCGAATCGTGGTTGTGATTACCGAGACGTTGGGTGTGTTGCCGCTGTATCGGCACTTGACGTTCCAGAACTTCTCGAAGCCGATGTCGGCGCCGAAACCCGACTCGGTGATGTGGTAGTCGGCCAGTTTCAGGCAGATCTTGTCGGCCACGACCGACGACTGACCCACGGCGATATTGGCAAACGGCCCGGCGTGTACGAAGCAGGGCTGGCCTTCCAGCGATTGCATCAGGTTCGGGTTGATCGCCTCGCGGAGCCAGGCGGTCATGGCGCCGGCCACTTCGAGGTCTTCGCAAGTGATTGGGTTGCGCCGCTTGTCGTAGGCCAGCACGATACCGCCCATCCGCCCGCGCAGGTCCTTCAAATCGCTGAAGAT
Source organism: Pirellulales bacterium (assembly GCA_030607895.1). Classification (GTDB taxonomy): domain Bacteria; phylum Planctomycetota; class Planctomycetia; order Pirellulales; family Thermoguttaceae; genus JAUWJC01. Next base: position 7,485 of record JAUWJC010000017.1, on the reverse strand, counting down.
GGAGAGCATGGCCATCACTTCGCTGGAGACGGCGATGCCGAACTTGCTTTGCATCGTGTAGCCGTCCATCTTGCCGCCGATGCCGATGACGATGTTTCTTAGGGCCTGGGCACAATAGTCGATAACCCAGCCCATCTCGACGCTGGTGGGGTCGACGTCCAGCCGCTTGATGCCGATTTTTTCCAGCCGGGCGTCGCTGTAGTTCCGCTCGTGCTGCATGCGTGCGGTCAGCGCGACCATTGCCAGGTTATGGGCGTTCATTACGGCGTTGATGTCGCCGGTTAGCCCCAAGGAGAATTCGGTAAGCGGAATACACTGCGAGAGCCCGCCGCCGGCGGCCGAGCCCTTGATGTTCATGGTCGGTCCGCCGGAGGGCTGGCGGATACAGGCGACAACCTTCTTGTTGCGCCGACCCATGCCCTGGAGCAAACCCATGGTGGTGGTCGATTTCCCTTCACCCAGTGGGGTGGGCGTTATGGCGGTTACCTCGATGAACTTACCGTCCGGGCGGTCTCGAAGCCGGTCGAGCACCTTCATGTAGTCCACCTTGGCCACGTAATTGCCGTGTGGCAGCAACTCGTTTTTTGCCAGGCCCAACTCGTCGGCCAGTTGGTAGCAGGTCTTCATTCGGGACTGCGCCTCTTCGGCGATTTCCCAGTCCGCATGTTTCGTCGGGTCTAATGCCATGGAAAATACTCCTTAACAAAAAGGACAAAAAAGGGGTCAGAACTATTTATCAGTGATCGCCAGTGAATGAGTGGGCACGCCCCGAAAACAATTCTGCCCCCTTTGTTCCTCAGAAAAACAGTTCTGACCCCTTTTTTACAATGCAATACGGGTACGGCTCCCTTCGACGCTCACTCGCCCGGCGGCAATCATTCGCAGCACCTCCGGATAAGCCTTGCACTCGGCTCCGAAAACGCGGGCGGCCAGCGTCTCGGGCGTATCGTCGTCGGCAACCGGCACCGCCTTTTGGAGGATGATCGGTCCGTGGTCGTACTCGTTGTCGACAAAGTGGACCGTGCATCCGCTTACCTTCACTCCGTGTTCCAGAACCGCCTCGTGCACGTGGTGTCCGTAGAACCCCTTGCCGCAAAAGGCGGGAATAAGGGCCGGATGAATGTTGACCACCCGATTGGTAAAATCGTCGGGTATGGTCGTCTGCTTCAAGAACCCACCAAACACCACCAACCGGGCGCCCGCCCGACGGCAGTGGTCGAAAACGGCGCCACTGAACTGCTCCCGTGAGTCGTGCTCCTTCCGCCGGACGACGGCGATGGGGATGCCGGCTTTCTCGGCATATTGCAGTCCGCCGGCACTGGGACTGCTGGAGACGACCAGCACAATCCGGACGTCCAACTCGCCGGCGTCGATCTTCTCGATCAGGTTCCGCAGGGTTGTTCCCCCACCGGAGATCAGCACGGCGATCCGCAGCGGGGATTCCGGGCCGTGAACACTCACGTGCAAAGCCTCCTGACGCCTTTTCACCCGATGGGATTGTGAATATCATGGCTAATATAATGTCAGTTCGGTGCGAGTGCAACCGCCACGGGCTTGGTGCGGAAAAGGGGACATGTATGGCTCATTGGAAAAAAACTGCAACATCTGAACCTTGGCGGTCAGCTTTCAGCGGTCAGCTTTCAGCTATCAGCGGTCAGCTTTCAGCTATCAGCGGTCAGCTTTCAGCTATCAGCTTTCAGCTATCAGCTATCAGCGGTCAGCTATCAGCAGTCAGCTATCAGTTATCAGTTATCAGCCCGAAACGCCGCAAAAATACTATTTCCAGCGGCTGAAAGCTGATAGCTGATAGCTGATAGCTCACCACAACCCGCGTTGCAGATTTATTGTGACGGACCGGACCTGTCCCCTTTTCCGTTCCCGCCGTGCGATGGAGGCTCCGGTGAAGACAATCAACGTCGTCGGATGCGGCAAGGTCGGCAAGACGCTGTCTCGATTGTGGGCGGTGCACAACGTCTTCGAGGTCCAGACCGTCTTGAACCGGTCCCTCCAGAGCGGCTTGGAGGCGGTCGCATTCGTGGGCAGCGGCCGGGCAGTCGAGAGTTATGCCCAAATGGAGCCGGCCGACGTGGTGATGATCTCCACACCCGATGAGTCGATTGAAGCGTGTTGTCTGGAATTATGCCGCGAGGGGCTCGTCGGGAGGCGGACGGTTGTCTTCCACTGTAGCGGTTCGCTGCCTTCCGGCTTGCTCGAACCGGCAAAAAAGCAGGGTGCTTCAATCGCCAGCCTTCACCCGGTCAAGAGCTTCGCCGATCCGGCCGGTTCGGTGGAGACCTTTGCCGGAACATACTGCGCCGTCGAAGGCGATCATCAGGCGTGCCAACTCATCGACCACGTGCTCAAGCGCTGCGGCGCGAAGGTGTTTTGCGTGGAGCCGGAGTTCAAAACCGTCTATCACGCGGCAACCGTGATCGTCTGCAATTATCTGGCCGCGCTGATGGAGGTGGGACTGAGGTGCTTCGAGAAGGCGGGCGTTCCCCGCGCGGCGGCCACGATTATCATGGAGCCTATCGTTACCGGACCCGTGGAAAACGTCTTCAAGCTGGGCCCCGTCGCCGCACTCACGGGCCCGATCGCCCGGGGTGAGCAGTCGGTTGTGCAAACGCAATGCACGGCACTCGGCCGCTGGGACAAGCAGATCGAGCAAGTCTACAAGGCCCTAGGCCGGGTGGCCGTTGAGTTATCGGCCGCGCAGGGTAACGCCGACTCCGATGCCTTGGCCGCGATCGAGAGGTGCTTGGACGATGCGAATTGAACGGCAGGGTCCCCACCGGGCCCAAAAGCTACCGTGGGGTGGCAGCGTCGAGCGTATGTATTATACTGGTTTGCAGACCCCGCGTTCACCCACCTTGAACTTTACCGTTTCCCCCCTAGAAAAGGAGTGAGTCATGTCGATCCGACCCATTTTGTTCGCCGCGACATTCGGACTTCTGACGGCGATTGTCCTGCCCGCTGGTGCGGCCGATCTGCACGTCGCCCCCGGCGGCAAGGATACCTGGTCGGGCAAGTTGGCCGCGCCCAATGCCGACGGGTCCGACGGACCGCTGGCCACGTTGTCCGGGGCACGCGACGCGATACGTCGCCTGAAGTCGAAGGGGCCACTTGCCGGGCCGATCCGCGTGCTGGGGGCCGGCGGAACGTATCGCGTGAGCGGGCCGATTGTGTTTACCTCCGAAGACTCGGGCACGAAGGAGGCTCCGATAACCTACGCCGCGGTTCCCGGCCGGAAGCCCAGCATCAGCGGCGGCGTGCCGATCACCGGTTGGAAGAAGGCCGACGGGCCGCTCTGGACGACCGTCGTGCCGGCGGTGAAGGAGGGCAAGTGGTACTTCCGGCAGTTGTTCGTCGACGATTACCGGGGGATTCCCGCCCGATCGCCCAACGGTGACGTCTTCCGCTCGGCCGGTCCGGGTGTGCCGTACAAGGATCGTGCCGAGGCCAGACGCGACCCGAAGACCAAGATGTCGTTCTTCTACCAAAACGAGGACCTCAAGCCGTGGTCGAACCTGGACGACGCGGTGGTGGTTGACTACCATTCGTGGACCACCTCGCGGCACTGCATCAAGGCGCTCGACACCGAGAAGCGGCTGGTCCGGTTCACCGCGCCAAGCTCCTGGCCGATGAGCTACTGGGAGAAGAACGAGCGGTACTACATCGAGTTCGTCCGCGAGGCGCTCGACGCGCCGGGCGAATGGTGCCTGGACCGCAAGTCGGGCCTGCTGAGTTATTACCCACGGCCCGGCGAGGACATGGCCAAGGCCCGGGTTATCGCCCCGTTGCCGGAAGAACTGTTGCGGCTGGAGGGCGATCCGGCGGCCGGCAAGTTCATCGACCACCTCACGTTCGAGGGCCTGATCTTCGAGCACACCGACTGGATAATGCCCAAGGCCCAAACGGTCGACGGCCAGGCAAACGCCTCGCTGAAGACGGCCACGGTCCATGTTCAAGGCGCTCGGAACTGTACGCTGCGGCGCTGCGAGATCGCCCGAACGGGTGGATACGCGCTTTGGCTGCAACGTGGCTCGAAAGACAACCGCGTGGAGCAATGCCACATCCACGACATGGGTGCCGGCGGCGTGCGGATCGGCGAGACGAGCTTGCCAAAGGAAAAACCGCTACAGACCGAGCGGAACACGGTCTACAACTGCTTTATCCACAACGGCGGCAACGTCTATCATGCGGGCATCGGCGTGTGGATCGGGAGAAGTTCACACAACACGGTCCACAACAACGACATTTGCGACTTCTTCTACACGGGCGTTTCGGTCGGCTGGAGTTGGGGATACGCCCCATCGACGGCCCATCACAACTCGATCGAGTACAACCACATTCATCACCTGGGCTGGAGCCAGCTTAGCGACATGGGCGGGATCTACTGCCTGGGCCTCTCGCCCGGCACGCGGCTGTGTTACAACCGTATCCAAGACGTCTGTTCCTATGCATACGGCGGCTGGGGGCTCTACACCGACGAGGGCAGCACCGACATCCTGATGGAAAATAACATCGTCTACCGCACCAAGGACGGCGGGTTCCACCAGCACTACGGCCGGGAGAACATCATGCGGAACAACGTGCTGGCCCTGACCGCCACGCGGGGTACAATCATCCGCAGCCGGCAGGAGGAGCACCGCTCGTTCACCTGCCAGCGGAACATCATTTATGGAAAAGAAACTCCGCCGTTGGGCGGCAACTGGAGCAAGCCCGGCTTCGAGTTAGACTATAACCTTTACTGGGACGCCTCGGGCAAGCCGCCGAAGTTCCCCGGCGGACTGACTTTCCAGCAGTGGCAAGAAAAAGGCCAAGACAAGCACAGCCTGGTGGCCGACCCGAAGTTCGTGGACCCCGACAAGTTCGACTTCCGCCTCCAACCCGACTCGCCCGCCTTGAAGCTCGGCTTCAAACCGATCGACGCCAGCAAGATCGGCCTGGTCGGCCCGCCCGATTGGACTTCGCTCCCCGACAAAGTAAAACGCCCCATTTTCAGGCTACCAAGCGACAAGTAGACGGCACCGATCGTGTCCATTACAATGCCTCGTGGACCCTGTATTGCCTCGCCTGAGGCATCCCACCCGTTTCCCACCGAAAAAGGAGAGGGCTATGTCGATTCGACCAATTCTGTTCACCGCGACGCTGGGGATTCTGACAGCGGCAGCCGTATCACTCAATGCGGCCGATCTGCACGTTGCTCCAAATGGCAACGACACCTGGCCGTGCAAGCTGGCCGCGCCAAATGCCGACGGGTCCGACGGACCGCCGGCCACGGTGGGCGTTGACGCCGAGGCGAGTTCGCTTGCGTACATCGCGGAGTTCATCGACTACTATTTCTCCACCCGATGCGGCGTCAAGCCGAAAGTTATCGAGGTCTCGGCCGCGCTGAAGAAGCCGGGGCCGAAGATCATTGTCTGCTCGACGCGGACGGCCCGACAGCTTGGCGTGGCCCTGCCTTCCAAGCCGCTCGAGCACGATGGTTTCCATCTACTATCCAAAAGAGACGCCAAAGGGAGCGTGGTTGTCTATTGCGTGGGAAACAACGCCCGCGGCATGAAGCAAGCAATCTACCGGCTGATTCACGAGTCGTCTCTCTCCGGCAAGACCTTGTCGCTTTCGCATCCGCTGACGATCACACAAGTTCCCCGCATTACAAACCGGGCGTCGATACATGGAGGGAGTTGGGAGCTGGGGGACAAGCGGGCCAACCAGAAGTTCGTCGCCCGCTACTGGGATGAAGAGAAGGCCAAAGCCTGGGTCAGGCTGCACGACTACTTCGGATTCAACGCAATCGAGGTGGGAATTCAGTTCGACCGAACCGGATCCAGCGTCCGACACAAGAAGCACTTGAAGTTCGCGATTCGGTCGTTCGACGAACAACGGCGTATCGGCGGCAAGAACCTTGTATTCTTATGGGGAGCAGCCTGCTGGGAAGGAAACAGTCCGAAGTACCGTATCTGCCGCGCCAGCGAAGACGGACGCGACCTGTTGTCGGAGATATACCGGTACTACGCAAAGCACATGGCGAAGCGGGTCGATGCGTTCGTGACCCATTGGGCCGATCCGGGCGGCTGCGAGGGGACCGACTGCGACTGCTCGGTACGCACGCCGCAGGAACTCCACATGGAGATGCTCGATATCTTCAGGCAGTACAATCCCGACGTCCAGAGCCTGTTTTCCTTGTGGGACTGGTTGCCCACCGTCGCCGGCGTCCCGCGGGAGAAGCGACCCAGTCACCTCTGGTGCTGGAAGAACACACGCGGCATCGAGGACGTGCTCGACTCGGGAATCCTGGCCGACGACGTGGGCATCATGGTCGGCGACCCCAATGGATTCAGCGAAGCTTTCTGCAGGGCGATTGTCGAGCATAATCGCACGTTGGGGATCTGGACCTGGTATCTGGCCGACAATGAAATCCGACTGGGGCTGCACGTTCATTGGAGGCAGGTCGCGGACTACTTCCGCAATCAAGCGGGAAAGGACTACGCCAAGCACATTAAGTGGCACCAGATCGAGGTCAACCGACACGGCGATTGGAATACCATCAACACCATGGTCGCCGGCGCCGTAATGATGGACCCGTCCTGCAATCCGGAGCCTTACGCCCGGGCCTTCTGTTCGGGTATATTCGGCCAGCAGAACGCCGATACGCTCCTGAGCGTTTTGGACGCGATTGGGCAGACCCGCTGCCTGCACCATCGGGCACCCGGGATAGGCCGATTTCACGATCTGGCCGGTTGGGGGTCCAAGGATCCGAACGCCGATATTGAGATCGTCAAGAAAGCCCTCGCCAACCTCGACAAAGTGACTCTGGAAGAGGGCTACGTTCCGAAGCTTCCATACGCCGAGTTCATCTTCGATCCCCAGGTAATGCTTGCCGATCTCAGGAAGCACCTGAACATCATTATTCTACACAACGAGGCAAAGCTCGGACTTCTGTCCATTATCACCAGCGAGGAATTCAAGTCTCTCCCCGACGACCGGCGAAAGGCGAGGATCAAGTCGCTTGCCAAGGAGTTGGCGCCGAACTTTGACCTGGATGGGATCGGCATCTGCCCGGAATGGTATGTTTGGAACGTCTTGATGAAGGGAAAGGGCCAATTGCCTCAATAGCCCGTAACCATTCACGGGATGCGGGAATCGTAGGCTGGGTCGACTACCCGCCCAGCGGGACCGGGCCGACACGACCCGGCTCTGACTACCCGCCGTGGCAACTTCAAATGTCGTAGTACATGCAGAACTCGTAGGGATGCGGGCGCAGCCGCAACGCGTCCACTTCGTTTTCGGTTTTGTACCAGATCCAGGTATCGATCACGTCGGGCGTGAAGACGTCGCCGCGCTGCAGGAAGTCCTGGTCCGACTGCAAAGCCGCCAGGGCCTCGCCTAGCGAGCCGGGAGTGGTGGGTACGTCGGTCAACTCTTCCGGCGACAGGTCGTAAATGTCCTTGTCCAGCGGCTCGCCCGGGTCGATTTTGT
>JAUWJC010000520.1 GCA_030607895.1 Pirellulales bacterium | reverse complement strand
GAAGGGTCGAAATGGGATGTCACTGCGTGGGTCTCGTGCCTCGACCCACCCTACAAAAATCCTCCGAATCACGGAATCCTGTTTCGTGCTTCTGCTCGTCGGTGTGGTTCTTGTGCCGATCGGTTGCAAGAAATCGTCGACGGCGCCAGGCCCCGGCAGCCAAACGGCCGCCGAATCGGCAAGCGGCTGGCAGGACGAGTTGTTCACGTTTGCCGTCGACAACTTGAATCGGCTCGAAGAGTTCAACAACCGCGAGATGCTCGAGCAGATAGTCGGCCGGCTCAACCAGTGGGGCAGATTGCAGAAACCATCGTCCGATTGGCTGCCCGATCCGTTGCTCTCCACGCTACCGGAGCCGCTGGCTGAACTGCCCATGGTCAAGGACCTCGGCAAGATCGAGTTTCCCCTCCATGACGGGTTCGCCCTGCAAGAGGCCGTCTGGCTCCGCGATATCTCGAACTGGGCCCGGGGTAAGGAACTCGATGAGTTGGCAAGGGCCGAAAAACTGTTCGATTGGACCGTGCGCAACATCCAACTCGAAAAGGAACCGGCCGGCGGTCAACCGCAAGACAAGCGAATCCGCATGATGCCTTGGGAGGTGCTTCTGTTCGGGCGTGGCACGGCCACGGAGCGGGCCTGGGTGTTCGTGCTGCTGGCGCGGCAGCAAAGCATCGACGCCGTGCTGCTGGCACTGCCGGAGACCAAGAAATCGAACGGTCAACAGTTGCGAATCTGGGCAGTGGCCGTCCTAATCGAAAAAAAGCTGTACCTGTTCGATCCGACCCTGGGACTGCCGATACCCGCACCCGACGGCGTCAGACTTGATGGGGCCGGGCAGGTGACGGTCAAGCCGGCCACGCTGGCACAACTCGCCAACGACGACGCGCTACTGCGCCGCCTGGATATCGACGGCCAGCCATATCCGGTCAAATCATCGCAACTGGCCGGCATGGTGGCGCTGGTGGAAGGATCGCCGGCCTACCTGGGCGCGCGGATGAAGCTGATCCAGTCGCAGTTGACGGGCAAGCAGAAGATGGTCCTCACCACCTCGCCGAACGAATTGGCCGGGCGGTTGAAGAAGCTGAAAACCATCGGCGACGTGCGGCTTTGGACGTGGCCCTACGAAGCCATTCGCCAGCAGATGGAACTCAAGCCGGAGGCCATGCGGCAGAAAATGCTTGCCATGATGCCGTTCCAGGTGGGCGAGTCGGGCCCACTGTGGAAAGGTCGCCTGCTGCACTTCAAGGGTCGGTTCACGGGCGACAGAGGCGCCATGCACTACTACCAGATGGCTCGACCCTCGAACGCCGAACTGGTGGCCGCCAACTTCCAACTCCCCAACGTGAACGACCCCAAAGCGGCCGAGACGATGGCTCGGGCGCTAAAGGCGATTGTCTATCGGGCGAAGCAAGACGCAAGCTACTGGCTCGGCTTGATTGCCTGCCATCGCGGGAAGTACCGGGCGGCTATCGACTACTTCGTCAAGCGGACTTTGGAGGCCTCGCCCGGTGGACCGTGGACCCAGGGGGCTACGTACAATCTGGCCCGTACATACGAACTCAACCGACAGCCGCAAAAGGCCATCGAACTATACCGATCCGCTACCCAATCACCCGCTCGCCACGGCAACCTGTTGCGAGTCCAATGGTTGGAAGGGGGAAAAAGGTGACCGTACACGACTTCCACCGGCACACTTGAACTGGGCCACGGATGAAACACGGATGAAACACGGATGACGAAAGGAAGAACTGACAAGAACGTGGGTCTCGTACCTCGACCCACCCTGCAATCTTTACGTGTTTTTAAAGCCGCGACCAGTGGTCGCGGAAATCAACCGACGTATCGTGTTTTCCGCAACTCTACCCGGAGGCCCTAATCATGACAGCCAAGAAGCTCGAACCGCTAACGTACGACTTCTCCCGGGTAATCGTTCCCGACGACGCCCCGGCCATTGTACGGCAGACCGGCCTGAGCCGGGCCGACCTCAAGTGGCTGGCCCCGCGGCTGATCGCCGCCCGACAGGAAACGCTGGAGAACCTGGCGCTGTATGAGTCGGGCAGGCCGGTGCCGGCAGAAAAGACACCGTTGGATGCCGCCTTCTTCGACCTGCCCGAGCGACTGCTCGACGAAGACAAAAACGTCCTCGATCAGATCAAGGCCACGGCCGAACGACTTGCCCGGCAAGTCGATCGGGTGGTGGTGCTCGGTATCGGCGGCTCGTACATGGGCGCCCGGGCGCTGTTCGAGGCCTGCTGTCATCCGTACCACAACGAGTTGAGCCGGCAAAAGCGCAACGGCCGGCCGCGTGTTTATTTCGAGGGGAACAACGTCGACAACGACTCGATCCGCGGACTGCTCGACCTGCTGGGCAAGGACGACGACTGGGCAATCATCGTTGTCAGCAAAAGCGGCCGTACGCTGGAGACGGCGGCCGCGTTTCGTGTTCTTCTCGAAGCGCTTCGCCACTCGTTGGGGGGCGACGCGAAGAAGCTCAAAGAGCGCGTGGTGCCGATAACGGGCGAGCGAGGCCGGCTCCGCGAGTTGGCCGAGGCGCTTGGCTGCCCCGACATTTTTTCCATTCACGACGGCGTGGGTGGACGGTTCTCGGTCCTCTCGGCCGTTGGCCTGTTGCCGGCCGCCGTGATGGGGCTCGACGTGGACCGGTTGCTCAAAGGGGCCGCCGCAATGAACGAGCGGTTCCGTACCGCCCCGCCCTGCGAGAATCCCGTGCTCGACTACGTCGGCATCTCCCGGCTCATGGAAACCCGACGCGGGGCGACCATCCGCGTGCTCTCCACTTGGGGAAAGCAACTCGAAGCGGTCGGCCTTTGGTACGATCAACTGCTGGCCGAGAGCCTGGGTAAAAACGGCCTGGGCGCCACGCCGCTAACCGTCGTCAATACCCGCGATCTCCACTCCCGCGGACAACAACACCAGGAAGGACGCCGCGACAAATTCATCACTAACCTGATTGTCGAAGAGTCCAGCCGCCCGCCGGTGGCCATCGAGAAATCCAAACTCAACCAGGACAAATTAAACGAACTGGCCGGCAAGACCTATCCCGACATCATGGCCGCCGCCGCCGCCGGCACAAATCAGGCATACGCCGACGATCATCGCCGGGCGGCCGACATCCGGCTGGCCCGGCTTGACGAGGCCTCGTTGGGCCAACTGTTCCAGATGCTCATGGTGGCCACCGTCGTCGAGGGCCGGCTAGTGGGAATAAACCCCTACGGCCAGCCG
>JAUWJC010000170.1 GCA_030607895.1 Pirellulales bacterium | reverse complement strand
GAATTCGTTACCTCCTTCCACCGCTCCAAGTGCTACCGGCTGGAGCGACCAGCCGCCGGATGGGATTCGCACCCACTGGAATCAACACCCCTTACACGGCCCACCGAGAAATACGGGCTAAACAGTCTGGTTGTGGCTCCAGGCCGCATTAGAGCAAGAAGGTAAGCAACGGTCCCCAATAGCACGAAGCCCGTTACTTCAGTGCGGTCGTATTTACATCTCGTTGGCCGGCTTTCCTCGCATTTTCATCCGCGGAAGGCGAAGAGCGGGCTTTGGCCGCGTGAAGCAATGAGTTCCGCCAAGGGTCCCGTGTTGCCGAGAGCCCGTTGGAATTCGTGTCGTGCGCCAGCCCGGCATTGATGAAGTAGTGCACTTGCCGAGAGTCTTTCGTACCGACCAGGCAGGCCTTCTTCCCCCCGGCAGCGAGTTTGGTGAAACAGACCAGTTGGGGTATCGATTTCCCGCAGGCCAGTCGGGAAGCCAGATCCCTCTGACGATCCAAATCAATGTAAGTGAACTCGACCCGGTCCAGCCCGCCGGCTTTGGCCACTTGTGGAAGGATAGACTTCTTCATCCTTTGGCAAGCCGGGCACCCCTTCGCGCCGATCAAGACCACCAGGGGTCGTTCCGTCGACACGCTCCGCCCGTAAGCCTGGCGGTAAGCCGCGTAGACGTCTTGCTGTGGGGCAGCCATAACTGAAAGCTGGACTATCGCGGCCAATGTGAGGTTGATCATAGCAGTTTTCCCCTTTTGCGATTGGGATGATCGATCACTACGGGACTTCATCGGAAGATGGAATATATTATCTTGTGCTAATATTATGGTACATGCATATTTTACAGAAGGCCGGGCGATGAGATGCGGCTGTCGGTTGCTCGGTTTCAGGCTGCATGCCGTTGCGGCTAGTTTCTGGACCGCACGGGACCTGACGGAAAAGGCCGTTAACCTCTTGTCATCCGCCCGGCCTCTCGAATGACTGCTGCCCGCTCCCGCTGCTGGGCCGGATGCTCTTGGCGGAGGAGACCAATCAGTTCCTCCACCAGTGTCGGTTTCAAGATGTAATAGCACCGCAGCGGGCCGTTGATGTGACAGGCGATGAGTGCCGCCTTGCGCAAGGCGGCGATGTGCTTAGAAAGATGAGGTTGTGCAATCGCCACGAGGGTATTCATATCGTTGACGCAACGAGGGCCCTCGCAGAGGGCTTCGAGGATCGTCAATCGCACCGGGTGCGACACGGTACGGAGCAACTGGGCCCGAGACTCCCAGAAAACCGTTCGCTCTTCAGCCGAGACAGTTCTTTCGTTCATGACCGCTGTCCACCTATTGGGGCTTTTCTCCCACCGTCACTATGGATTATGCATCAACGACCTCCCGGTCGACAACTCGTTCAGTTGGTTGGTAGCGCGCCAGCTTCGGGAACAGCTTGATTTTGGGTCCTTTTCTTAACGTTCATCAAATAGATCGCCAGCGGTCTGTAGATCATGTGTGCCCACTTGCCTATTCCGACTTCGCTATCGAGCATGGCTACCATCGCCATGACGTGGATCAAGTACATGCCGTAGGTCGGCCAGGGCCACCCGGCGTACCGAAAAGCGTGTACCAGGATACCAGTGATTGCTCCCACCAGAATAAACGATGGAAAGAGCCAATCCGTTGGACGCGAGAATCTGTGAACTTGCGTCCGCTTCCGAAAACGTCCGATAAGCATGGCGGCCGAAGCGTAAATCAACACAAGGGTGGCGTAATAACCGAGCCATCGTTGGGGATGATAGACGGGATAGATATTGTCTGTCTGAAACCACCCCAACATCCCCACAACCAGAACGAGCATGATCACGTAGCCCGAGACCAACAGCAGGTGCGTGAGCCATTGCCCGTCGTGTTCTTCCCCACATTCCCGCCAGCGTTTTTGGGTTATGAAGTGAATGGCCAACGATTTCAATTCCAAGAGATAGGCTGCCCATGGAACTTTCGCCTCGGGGTCCTCCGGTTTCATGATGTGCTGGATCATGTGGAGGGCATTCATCATAAGGTGGTAGCCCAGAAAGGCGAAGTGTAGGAGGACGACCGCCCAGACCCACATCACCGGCGCGAAAGTATTCAGTTCCACGCGATCCGTCACGATCCGTTGGAATCCGGTGACCGCGTGAAGTGCCAGCAGTAGCGCAAGCGGAATGAAGGCCGCTTTGAGGATGGTCGTAACCACGGCCTTTTCCGACGTATACAACCGGCGGCCCCGCCCGGAGTGGTCATACTCGGCCGTGAGCCACCGGCGCATGGCCATCATGGTTTCCGCCGGGTTTGCATCCCGGGGGCACGTATCCGAACACTCGCCGCAGTAGTAGCATAGCCAAGGCTCGGGCGACGCCAGCAGTTTGTCCTTCAGACCCAACTGCATGTAGCGGATTGTCTTGCGCGGGAAGACGGCGCCGTCTCCCGCCAGCGAGCACACGGCGGTGCAATTCCCACAATTCATGCACTTGGTGATATCGTCCCCGCCAAACCGCGCAATATCGCGGTGCAGTTCGGGATGGACTCGGGTGCTCACGACTTTGCCTCCGGCTTGCTGGATATCCGTTTTGTAAGTTGTTGGCCAGTTATACACTCGGTCCCAAGCTCTGCTTGGGACCGCACCGCATCGTACTGCTGGAGAATAGCGGGTTCCCAAGCAGAGCTTGGGAACCAGGTAAATCTCGGGCCGACACGGCCCGGCTCTACTGGATCAACTCGTACTCGAAATATCCCTCGCGTTCTTTTCCCTCGGCCACTTTGCCGTACTTCTTCATGCCCATCAGATGCCAAAACACTTCGTGCGTCGGCAAACCTGTTTCCTGGGCCAGTTCGGGCACTGTCTTGGAAGCGCTTTGCAAAACTTCGGCAAGTTTCCGGCGAATGGCCGCTTGCTGTCGGTTACGCTCGATGAGTTCCCGAGGCACGCCCCCGCGACGCTCCCGGAGTATCTGGATCGGTTTCTTCGTATCCGGCTTCTCAGGCATGGGATACCTCCGTTTCCGCATAGTCGGCAACCAGGGCATCGACCATCGCATCGAATTGGTCCAGTCGCCAGCCTTCCACTTGGATCGCTCCGGTCGGACAGACTGCCGTACACATGCCGCACCCGTTGCAAAGCGCGGAGTTTACCTCGGCGTGCCGCACTTTGCGGCCGTCCCGCTCGACTTCCACCAAGGTGACGGCTTTCTGGTATTGGCACGCCTCGACGCATTTCCCTTCTCCCCGGCAAACGTCCAGATCGACCGGCGCCAGGAAGGGGTCCAGTTCGATCCGGCCCGAGGCCAGCAGTGCGGCAGCCTTGGCGGCGGCCGCCGAACCGGCGGCGCAGCTTTCCGAGATATCCATGGGGGCCTGGCAAGTGCCGGCCACGAACAGGCCGTTGACAGCCAACTCCACTGGGCGGAGCTTGGGATGAACTTCCTGAAGGAAGCCGTCGGCGCTACGCGACAACTTCAACTGATCGACCAGCGTGTCAATTTCCCGGGGAACCATTCCAGTGACAAGCACCACCAGGTCGGCCGGGATCTCCAACTCCTCGCCAAAGGTAAGCGTGTCCTTGACCTGGACAACTAACGCCGAGTCGTCGGGTTCCTCGGCCGAAAAAGGGACCAGGTTTAATTTGCCGGAACGGCCCGGAGGGTGCTTCGCACAAATTAAACCTGGTCCCTTTTTCGGCTCTGCGGGGGAGACAACAGGCGGCCGGTCGGCCTCGTAACGGCAGAAAAGCACACCCAGCCTGGAGGCTTCGTCGTAGTACTCCTCGTGACCCCGCCCGTAGGTGCGGATGTCCCTGTATAACTCGAATACATTCGTCCGCGGGAAGCGTCGGCGGATTTCGCCTGCCGCACGTAGCGTGGCCGTGCAGCAGACGCGGGAGCAGTATTCGTTTAGTTTCCCATCCGGCCCCGGCTGGTGTATCCCCTCGATTTGCCGGCTGCCAACGCAGTGGATGAGGCAAACGTTATTGACTGCCCGGCCGTTCCGCTCCAAGCGACCGCTTGTTGGTCCTTCCGGGTCGAGCATCCGCTCGAGTTGGTCCAGCGTGATTACCTCGGGGTATTGTCCATATCCAAACTCGCCTTCTTGGGGCTGGTAGAGATCGAACCCGGTGGCCAGTACGATGGCACCCGTTTCGACCGTGATGTGCTCCGGTTCCACCCGCAGCAGGAAGTTGCCGACGTAGCCCGAAGCCTCGATAACCTCGGCCCGTGTGTGGACGGTAATGTTGGGATCGCCGATGACTTCGTCCACCAATTCCCGCAGCAGATCGCGAGCTTTGTCTTCGGTGGGATAGACCAAATGCCACTGGGCCATGTGGCCGCCGAGGGAGGCTGACCGCTCGATGAGCGTTACGGCCAGTCCGATGCGTGCCAGGTCCCGGGCGGCGCGCAGACCGCTTACCCCTCCCCCAACCACCGTAACATGCCGTTTGGCATCCATGGATATCGGTGCGAGCGGGCGTAGTAGCCGGGCCTTGGCCACCCCGGCCCCGACCAGCCGAATGGCCTTGTTCGTGGCACCGTCGGGGTCCGATTTGCCGCACCAACTGACCTGCTCGCGGATGTTGACGTGCTCGTACAAGTAGGCGTTTTTCCCCGCCCGGGCTACGGCCGCACGAAACGTATGTTCGTGCAGACTGGGAGAACAAGCGGCAACCACCACCCGATCCAGCTTCTCGTTCGAGATATCGTCGATGATCAGGTTCTGCCCGGTCTCGGAGCACATGGCCGGATAGTGGCGGGTCACGACGCCGTTGGAGAGGCCGGAAGCGGCTTGCACCACACGCTCAACATCGACCACGTCGGAGATATTCCCGCCGCAGTGGCAGACGTAAACGCCTATCCGCAACGTATGCGCCGTTGCCCCGTTGTCGGCTTCTCGTAACGGGTCTTGTGCCTGGGATTTATCCATGGTCGATTACTTCTCCCAACCGCGGCCGGGCAGGTTATTTCATGCAAGTTGTCGTTGTTTCCTTGCCGGCCACGTGGGTATGCTCGTGTAGATACGCGGCGGCCTCCATGGCGGCCGCACCCGCCTCTATGATGGAGTCGGGAATGTCCTTGGGACCGGCGGCACACCCGGCAACAAACACACCTTCATCGGGAGTGCGGCAGGGTGCGATCATGGGCTGCGTACAGCGGATAAATCCATCCGGCGCCGGGGCCGCCAGCCCCACCTCCCGCGGATCCCAGCCAGGCACAAGCCCCAATGACAATACGGCCATGTCATGCTGTCGCTGTTCGACACGCCCGTCTTCCTCGATTACCTCGATTCGGACGATCGGGTTCTGCTGTTGGTCCTCGGTGATGGAGGCCACTTTCGCCTTGACGAATTCAATCCCCATCGCCTTGGCATTCTGGTAGAACTGCTCGAAGCCTTTGCCGAACGCGCGGATGTCCATGTAGTAAATCGTTATGTCGGCCAATGGCAGCGTGCCGCACAGGAGCATGGCCTGCTTGATTGCGTACATGCAGCAGACACGAGAACAGTACGAAACTCCCGCGCTCCGGTCCCGCGACCCGGCACATTGTACATACGCGATCGAATCCGGCACCTTTCCGTCGGAGGGTCGCAGAACCCGGCCGTACGGCCCGTGCGGCGCCAGAAGACGCTCGACCTGGAGCGCGCCGAGCACGTTGGGAAGTCGCCCCTGGCCGTACTCCTTTTTGAAATCGGTGCGGATCGTCTCGTAGCCGGTTGCCACCACGACTGTTCCCGCTCGCACGACGGTCTCTTGCGGTTGCTGCAAGAAATCAATCGCCCCGACAGGGCAGACCTTTTCGCACCGGCCGCAAAGAATGCAGTTCTCCAAATCCAGTAGTGCAACTTGAGGAACGGCATTGGAAAATGGCACGTAGATCGCCTTCCGGACACCGAGATCGCCCTCGAACTCGTGCGGCAACTCCGTGTTGCAGGCGTACTCGCATAAGCGGCAGCCGGTACATTTATCCTCGTCGACGTATCGGGGTTTTTTGACCAAGTCCGCGATGAAGCGATCGCCTTCCCGGCGGACATGCCGGACTTCGGTGTAGGTCATGATCGCGATGTTTGGGTGGTGCTCGGCCTCGGCCATCCGGGGCGTGCAAATACAACTGCAACAGTCAAGCGTGGGAAAGACCTTGCTCAAACCGATCATCTTTCCACCGATGCTCGGTTGCTTTTCCACGATCAGCACCCGAAACCCTTGATCGGCCAGGTCGAGCGCCGCCTGAAGACCGGCGATCCCCCCGCCGATTACCAAGGCGTCGGTGTCGATCTTATCGTGGTGCATGATTACTTTGAGAGGTAGGGTGGGCAATGCCCACCGATATACAACATCTTGTGGTGGGCAATGCCCACCCTACACAAATCAAACAGTCGAAGTGAGCAATTCGTGCATCTGATGCACCTCTTTGAGGAATGCTTTCGAGCAGACCGTGCAAACGGCGCATAAGCGGAGGCGGTTGGTCTGGATACCCCGCTCGCCCATCAGTTCATGCACACGCGAGATCCGCGTGGCCAGCGTGTCATATGCCCCGGGATACGGACATTCGTGGCCGCAACTCATGACGATAATCCCGGCAATGCCTTTCTCGAAGCAATGCAAGTAGAACGGTTCGGAAAACATCACGGGGGCGGGCACTCGAACAACGTAGGTATTGGCGGGGTATTCCGCATGAATCTGCCCCACGTTATCCGCGCCGGGATACGCGCAGGCCTCGGTGGCCAGGATCAGTATCTTGGGAACCTGGGCCCGATCGGCTGGCAACATGACATTACTTCTTTCGCGTGATAAAAATCCGGTCGTACCCTTCACCCTCGAGCGAGCCGAGGAACTCGTGCCCGACCTTGGCGGCCCACTTCGGCAGGTCGTTTTTCGTGGACGGGTCTCCCGACCAGATCTCGATCGTCTGGCCCACGGAAACGGTGCCGATTGCCTTCTTGGCCTCGAGCAACGGTCCGGGACATGCCGATCCGCGTGCGTCGACCACCTTGGCAGCCTGGATGTCGTTCAAATTGACCTCACTCATTTTTTACGCTCCCTTTGCTGGATAGAAGCCTTGTAGGGTGGGCACTGCCCACCAAAGCCGCCAATGCGTATTGCCGGTGGGCAGTGCCCACCCTACGGACTCAGCGGCCCGGTTCTTCCATAGAATCTTTATGGGTTTCTCAGCAAAACGTCAACACGATGTCGGACTCCTCGGCCAGGGAAACGAATTCGGCCACACCGCCGAAATCCACTCCCTCGATGAAGTCGTCTTCCTTGACCCCAACAATGGGAAACGCAGCCGAACAAGCAATAAGTCGGGCCCCGTTTTCTTTGACGATATCGAGAAAGTTGGGCAGCGTGTTTGGCGCCCCGGGAAGTTCGATTTTCTCGGCCCCGCCTTTGCGGATTATGTTCAGGCCGGTAAGTGTGAAAAACAGCACAAGCTCGATGTCCATCACTTGTGCACCACAGCCGAGCATGAATGGTGGAAATGCCTTGTGAGGATCGTCCGATCCGCAAAAGACCAACATTTTTTTGGCCACGAGTTCTCCTTCCTGTTTTCGTAGAGAAAATGGGGAATTTAACGGAAGCCGTACGTTCGGGCAAATCCGTGTCGGGCGAATTGCTCACATCCTGCCCCGGCGGGCGAAATGCAAACGCCCCTCACGGGAATTGCATGGTTGGTCAGCACCCGTACGCCGTCATGGGGGACTTCACGACTGATATCGACACATCGAGTAGCCGGAATATAGCAGTTTCTGCTTATAATGTCAACTCTATATTCCGGCCAAGTGACATAAGGTCGGGTTTCGCGTTGTACTACAAACTCGCCTTGTGTCCTATTCGCGTTGCACGGCCGGGAAGATCAGCCATTCCCAAAGGGACCACACATGATCGGTCAGGCCGGCGGCCATGGCGGGAGTCTGCGGCAGCCATTGGCCGTCGGGGCCTTGTTGACGTAGCGTCCGCACCGGCCAGCAGAAG
>JAUWJC010000067.1 GCA_030607895.1 Pirellulales bacterium | reverse complement strand
CTACACTCGGTTCAACGCTGGCGCGCATTTCTCGCTTAACCAGGAGGTTTCCTCAACCACCATCGGCAGAATTCTATAAATATAATATGCTCAGGATACCATTCACATCCAGGCTGACATGGCAACCCTGGCAGCGCTGGCCAGGCAAATACTGGGGGTGGAAGTCGAAACGGTCCGAAAGGAAATGCTGGGAGAGGAGCAACCGCCATAAAGAAACCAGGCCCGAAGGGCCGCGCTATCATATACTGGACGCAGCCACCCCAGGCCCGAACGGCCTCGCTATCATATATTGGACGCAGCCACCCCAGGCCCGAACGGCCTCGCTATCATATATTGGACGCAGCCACCTTAGGCCCGAAGGGCCGCGCTATCATAGCCCAGGGCGCAGCCCTGGGCATGCTGGCAGCATCCAACCCCCAAAGCCCCAACGGGGCGCGCTAAGGCGAGGACACACGCCATGTCACAATCCCTGGCCAATGTCATTTTGCACTTGGTGTTCAGCACGAAGAGCCGCCGCCCCTGGCTCCAAGCGACCGATGTCCGCGAGGAACTCTACAAGTACCTGGCCACAATACTGAAATCCCTCGAATCGCCGCCCATTGTCATCAACGGCGTTTTGGATCACGTACACATTTTGTGTCGTTTGTCGCGCAATCATGCCATCAAAACGGTCCTTGGCGAAATCAAGGCCGATTCGTCGAAGTGGATCAAGACGAAAGGAGCGGCGTACGCCGATTTCTATTGGCAGGCGGGCTATGGTGCATTTTCCGTTAGCCAATCCAAGGTCGACGACGTGAGACGCTACATCCTGGAGCAGGAGCGGCACCACCAACGCATGACATTCCAGGATGAGTTTCGTGAAATCTGCCTGCGACATGGAATCGAAATCGATGAACAATATGTTTGGGAATGACGCGCGGCTAGCGCGCCCCGTTGGGGCTTGTCGCGTCATGGCGACCGCCTACCCAGGGCTGCGCCCTGGGCTATGATAGCGCGACCCTTCGGGTCGAAGGATGATGACCCTTCGGGTCGAAGGATGATGACCCTTCGGGTCGAAGGATGACGACCCTTCGAGCCTGGAAAACGATAGGATTATTACTGCAAGACGTTTTGGAGATAACCCTTTGTCCGAACCATCACTACCGCCGAACCGGTCGCGGTCGCCGGATTGTTGCCAACAGACCGAGGCGGCCGGCATGACCGCCGAGGAGTTGGCCGAGACAAAACGCTACGGCCGGCAAGGATTGATCTGCGATCTGGCCGATCGGGCCCTGGACGTCACCTTCCTTGCAGCGGCCGCACTGCTGTTGGCCCGGCCGATTGACGCCTGGCTGGCCAACTGGCCCGTGCTGGACGGCTCCTGGACGTTGCGGCTAGTGGCTCTTTATCTGATCGTGTTGGGGCTGCACATCTGCGTGTCCTTTCCACTTTCCTACTACTCGGGCCACGTGCTTGAACATCGCTACAGCCTGAGCACGCTGACGTTTTCCGGATGGTTGTGGCGGTACGTCAAGCGCATGGGGCTGGGCGGCGCGTTGAACCTGCTGATGTTTACCGGTCTGTTTTGGCTGATTTGGACCACCGGTACCTACTGGTGGCTGCTGGCGGCCGCGGCGTCTTTCGTTGTGATGGTCGTACTGGGACAACTCGCACCGGTGCTGATTATCCCGCTCTTCTACAAAATCGAACGGCTCGATCACAGCGAACTGGACGACCGAATGGCCCGGCTGGCCGATGGAACCGGGCTGTCGATCGAAGGCGTCTACCGCATGGCGCTTAGCGAAGAGACCGTCAAGGCAAACGCCATGCTGGCCGGCTTGGGGCGAACACGCCGGGTGCTGCTGGGCGATACGCTCCTCGAGCAGTTCTCGCCCGAGGAAATCGAAGTTATCTTCGCACACGAGATCGGCCACCACGTCTTCCGGCACATTCAGAAGATGATCGTCCTGGGTATCGTCTACTGCGCGGCCGGTTTCTGGATATGCGACCGGTTGATTGCCGCCTGGGTCGTTCGTTGCGATGGCCGGTTCGACTACGCCTCGCTACCCATCTACACGCTGCCGATGTTGATGTTGATTCTGACGCTTTTCACCATGCTGGTCGAGCCGATCCAAAATGTCATCAGCCGCGGCTACGAGCGCCAGTGCGATGCCTACGCGTTGGAGCGAACCGGATCGCCGGACGCTTATCTGTCGGCCTTTCGGAAGCTGGCCAGGCTGAACAAGGACGATCCCAACCCGCACCCCCTGGAAGTGTTTCTTTTCCACAGCCATCCACCCATCGCCGAGCGGCTGACAATGGCCAAGGAGTTGATAGTTGATAGTTGATAGTTGAGAGTTGGTGGTGGATAGTTCTTTGCGTGGGAAATCCGCGTCGAGCGATCGAGGTAACGTCGGTAGATCATGCAATTGCGGCTTGCGTGCATACAAACACCACCAGACAAGGACTGACAACTGGCCACTACCTACTATCAACTATCCAGAGCAGACGCATAAATCGTTCGTAGTGACCCGATTCATCGGGTCGGACACTGCCAAGAGCCGAAAAACCGCATGAATGCGGTCACTACGAGCAGGTCCACACTCGTATTGTAGCCGATAATCCGCCCGCTGCCAGCCAAAAACGGTGCAAGCGAGCAGCAGCGGATTGACGGAAAATGCAAGGAAGATTGACGGAAAATCAAATGGACAGCCCTGCGAAGGTGAGTAGAATCGACTATAACAGGAAGAATTGGGAGGAGCAGATTGACCGGCAAGCCAGGCCGGCATTACTGAACTCGAAACAAAGTATGGGGTAGTCGGATGAACCACAAATGTTTTCTCAAAAAAAGGAACTCTGCCATGACCCTTCCCAAACAAGATCGTCACCATACGGACGCCCGCCGGCTATCGCGGCGTTCTTTCCTGGAATGGTCCGGGTCGGCCGCCGTGCTGGCGTCCGGGGCCGTTTTGACCCAAGCGGGCCGGGCCTATCCGGCCGAGGCCCGTAAGAAAATCCGCATGGGTGTCGTGGGCGGTGGGTTCGGCGTAGGCTTCTGGTGGCACGAGCATCCCGATTGCACGGTTACCGGGGTAACCGACCTGCGGCCGGACCGGCGTGAGCGGCTTCGGAAACGCTTCAAGTGCGACAAGGTCTACGATTCGCTGGAGATCATGATCAAGGAGGCCAAGGACATCGACGCGGTCGCAGTCTTCTCCGGGGCGCCCGATCACGCCAAACATACGCGGATGTGCATGGAGCGGGGGTGGCACGCAGTCTCGGCGTGCCCGACTTGCATCACCCTGGAAGAGGCCGCCATGCTCAAGGCGCTTAAGGAGAAGACCGGGCTGAAATACATGATGGCCGAGTCGAGCTACTACCGTCAGGAGTGTATTCTCGCGCGGAATCTGTTCCGCGAGGGCTTCTTCGGCGAGCTGTTCTATTCGGAAAACGAGTACTATCACGACCTTGCCAACCAATACTACGACAAGGGCGATTTCCAGAAGTCGCTGAAGCTTGATGCTCGTTACGACGAGGGACTTCCACCGGAGCTACGCAAACGTGGCCATTCCTGGCGATGGGGATTCCCGCCGATGTTCTATCCCACACATTCGCTGGGATACCTGGTGGGAGTGACCGGCGAACGGATTACCTAGGTGTCGTGCCTGGGATGGGCCGGCAGCCAGCCGGAACTGAAGGATCATCCGTCCCGCAAGGATAATGTCTATGGAAATCCGTTTTGGAACCAGGCGTCCATGATGCTCACCGACAAGGGGCACATGTGCCGCTGTAACGTCTTTTACATATGCCAGGCCGGCGGTGAACGGGCACAATGGTTCGGCGACAAGGCGACCCTCTACATGGGCAAGGGCGGCGTGCATGGAGGTGGCGAGCAGCTGCGCGGAACAGGCGCCGGGCCGGTCGCCGTTCCGCAATACTGGAAGAGCGATATGCTGCCCGAGCAGATGCGTCACGCCTCCGGGCACGGCGGCTCGGCCGTGTTTATCTCGGCCGAGTTCGTCAACGCCCTGCTGGAAGACCGGGAGCCGGCAATCGACCTGTACGAATCGCTGGCAATGACCGTTCCCGGGATCGTCGGCCACCAGTCGTCGCTCAAAGACGGCCAGCAACTGGTCGTGCCTCAGTTCGAACGGCCGAAGGCGTAGTCGCAGCGGGGCCGTTAAACAGTTACCGATCAAGTTCTTTCGAGAGAGTCGCTTGCGGCTTCGCATCGGCACCAAAAGTGTGCGAAGCCGCAAGCGGCCTATGGTTCCGGCCGAAGGCCGCGCTAAGTTTCAACCATCACAATAGAAAAAAGGAAAGTACAATGCAAAAAACAAGACTTTGCCTTGCCATGATCGTATGCCTGTTGTTGTTACCCTTGGTTCACCGCGCGCAGGGAGCAACCACGCAGAAGCGTTACTACGCCCATAATGCAGTGGAAGATGAGTACGGCGTTATCGCGCCGTGGTACAAGGGCCAAAACGGCCAGTGCGATTTTCGTGTGCGGATCGCGGCCGAGACATTGAAGCGTTATCCCTGGGTCGGGGTGGGCGAAGCGCTCACGCCGGCGCCTGAGTTCGTCTACAACGGCAGTTGGAAGATCGCCCCCGATGGAAAAATCACTGTTCACAGGAAAATGAGCCCTTGGAGTAACGGCAATCTGGTCAATCGTAACGGGGTACAGACGATTGCGATGATGCAATATTACCCGTATTCCGGTGACCCGGCAGCCGTTTCCATTATCACTATGGCGACCGACTTCGTGGTCGATTACTGCCAGACATCGGCCGACCATCCTTGGCCCAATTTCCCGATCGCCGTGCCGACCAAGGGCAAGCCTTATGGGTTGCCCGATCCCCG
Organism: Pirellulales bacterium; assembly: GCA_030607895.1. Lineage (GTDB taxonomy): Bacteria > Planctomycetota > Planctomycetia > Pirellulales > Thermoguttaceae > JAUWJC01. The sequence goes on along the minus strand of JAUWJC010000067.1, from coordinate 7,231 downwards.
TGGGTTCATCCAATTGGATATTGCAGCACAGACGGGAATGATTGTCGCTCGGGCGTACAAGATGATCGGCAAGAAGAAATGGCTCGAGGCGGCCAAGCACTGGGGCGACCTGTTCGCCGAAAAGTGCAACCACCAACGGGGCGCCCGGCCGTGGCCGCGCTACGCCAACCCGGAGGACGTCCCCTGGGGGAAGAAGCCCAACGGAAACATACAGACGGGTGGGGTGGTTTATGTCATTATGTTCCTGGACGAGTTGATCGACCTGGGCCACACGGGCCGGGACAACAGCATCGTCAAGGCCCGGGATGCCGGCCGCCGATACCTTCGTGAGCAACTCCTGCCCAAATGGAGCGACAACCCGACCTGGGGCTACAACTATTGGGACTGGCTCTCGCCCGTCTCCAATCAGAATATCGTGTGGATGACCGTGGATTACCTCATGGACCATCCCGACGCCTTCCCGAACTGGCAGAACGATGTCCGAAACATCCTGCTGATTCTGGCCCACCGAACGAGTGTTTATCCGGAAGGCAAATGCGGGGTCTATTCCGGCGCGTGGGCCCACCCCGAATCGTCAACATGCTGCCGCGATTCCAACGCCTACGGCCCGCAGCGGCTTGGCGGAGCGTACTTGAAGTACGCGGCCTTGACCGGCAGCCGGTGGGCGCGAGAGATGGGCCGCCGCCAGATCCTCCTGTCCACCTATGACGCACGGGAAAACGGGGTTGTCGTCGACTGCCTGTTAAGCAACAAGCCCTACGTCGCCGGCGGTTGGTTCTGCATTGCCACCACCCTGCCAATATGGGGAATTCTGCGAGCCATGCCCTGGTTGCCCGAGGCACTCGGACCCAATCGTGAAAACCATATCATGCAGACTGCTTCCATCGTGCAATCGGTCGTCTATGGTAAGGGTAGCGTCTGCTACACGACCTTCGATGCACCCCAGCCGTGCGTGGACGTTTTGCGGCTGGCGTTTGAGCCCACTTGCGTCAAGGCCGACGGCAACCTGCTGGGGCGGCGAGACGACTTGAAGGCCAACGGCTATCAGGTCAAACGCCTGCCCGGCGATGATTGCATGCTTTCCATCCGCCACGACGGTTGCCGAAAGGTCACTGTTGAGGGCGACGATCCTCAGCAGGTGGCCGACGATGACCAGCTTGACTATGAAGGCGACTGGTCCGTTGCCCGAGACAAGGACGCACTCGGCGGCAAGTTGCACCTGGCTTCGACCGCCGGTGCCAGCATGACCAAGACCTTTGTAGGCAACCAGGTCAGACTCGTCGGCCACGTCGATCCCAAAGGCGGAAGGGCCGACGTATACGTCGACGGTGTCAAACAACTCGTCTGGATCGACTTCTGGTGCCCCGAGCCGAGAGACCGGCAGATCGTCTACTACCGAAACGGTCTGAAGCCCGGCAAGCATTCGATCAAGGTCGTAGCACGCGGGTCGAAGAACCCGCGATCCGAGGGCCGAAACGTCTATGTCGACGCGGTTCAGTGGTCGGCGGCCGAGGGCGACAGCGGGTTCGGCTCCGGCGGCGGTCCTACTAATGCCCAGCGCGTCATCTTCGGCTATACCGGCCGGAAAGGTTACGTCGACACCAACGGCCATGTGTGGCGCCCCGGAATCGAAGTCGTTGCTCGGTTGGGCAAAGGGGTTGATATCGTGGCCAAATCATGGTGGACGAAGCCTCTCGAGCAGCCCATCGCCGGCACCGACGACCCGGAATTGTATCGATACGGCGTGCATGCGCCCGAGTTTTGGGTCAACGTCACCGTTGGGCCGGGCACGTATGGGGTGCGGCTGAAGTTCGCCGAGCGGCGGACCGAGAACGATCCCAAGCGGCGCCCGATGAACGTCTCCATTAACGGCCGGCAGGTCGTCAAATCGCTCGACGTGGCCGCCAAGGCGGGCGGACCAAACAAAGCGGTGGACCTGTCCTTCGACAAGATCCGTCCGAAGAACGGGACCATCGATATCCGTTTCACCGGCACTGCCGGCGGGGAGGCCGTGGTCCAGGCAATCGAGATTTTCCCCAATCGCGACGTAAAAAAGAACTGACCGAGATAACGAAAATGACGGAACTCTCGTTTGACGAGCGATATGAGCAGATAGACCTTCCCTTCTATCGGGAACAGCTTGCCCCGGTACTGCCGCGGCAGGTGCTCGACTTCCATGCCCATACGTGGAAGAGCGATCACTGGAAGACTGTCCCCTGGCAGACGGACGCCGCCGGTGGGAAATACATGGTCACGCCCCAGGAGTACGGTGTGGAACGTCTATTGGCCGACGGCAAGATGCTGTTTCCCGACCGTCCGTTCCATGCCGTCTGCTTCGGGCAACCCACGCCCGCCGTGGACATCGAGAAGACCAACGCGTATTCCGCCGAAGCCGCGCGGCACGCCGGACTGTTTCCCCTGCTGATTACCGGCCGGGGCACGCTTGCGCCGGACGAATTAAGAGTGGCTATCCGCGAGCAGGGCTTTTTCGGCTACAAGGTCTTTCTGAACTGGTTCGGCAACGATTACGGCCAGGTCACGGTCGAGGAGATGATCGGGCCCGAGGAGATGGCGCTGGCCGATGAGCTGCGGCTTATTGTATTGCTTCACGTGCCGCGTGCCGGGCGGCTGGCCGACCCCGAGGTGCAGTGCGGGGTGCGGAAGTACGCGACGGAATATCCCGGTGCGAATATCGTCCTGGCCCATTGCGGGCGGTGCTATCTTCCAGACGAGATGAAGTCGGCGATCGGTGCTGTCGCGGACCTCCAGAACGTCTTTCTCGACACGTCCATGGTCATGGACCCGCTGGTGCTGCAGATGGTGTTCAGGTACATTGACTCCAGCCGTGTCTTGTTCGCAACCGACCTGCCGGTCGCCGCGATGCGTGGCCGGCGGGTCTATGTCATGGACCACTGGGTGGACGTGGTGCTCGAGGGCTATCGCGAGAGCGAGTATCGCGTGGCCTCGAACAAGATTCACGCCACGTTCATGGCCTGGGAAATTGCGCTGGCCGTTTTGCGCGCCGGCGAGATGGCCGGCCTGTCCCAAGATCGAGTGAAGGCCGTCTTTTGCGAGAACGGCATGGCACTGCTGCGCCGTGTGATGAACGGCAGACAACTGGAAGTGGCAATGGCCCGTTGGGAGAGGCAGCCCAGCCGAAAAAGGGACCAGGTTTAATTTGTGCGAAGCACCCTCCGGGCCGTTCCGGCAAATTAAATCTGGTCCCTTTTTCGGCATCTCTTGTGAACAAATCCCGGAGCCCGCGTGACAAGGGATTCCATGGTAGACGTCTTTAAGCTGATCGATCGCCACGAAGAGCGTCGGCAGCAGCGCCAGCAACAGCTTTCACGTTTCTTGGAGGAGAACCGCACCGGTTTTCTGATCGTCCAGCACCCGCCCGGAAATATCTGGACAGCCTGCAACAGCGTGGACGAGGTCTGCCGTAACAACATCGAGTACTTCCGGGACTGCCTCCAGGTAGACTGGACCGACGACCTGCCTTATCTGACGCCGTGGGTTGGCACGGGCGTCTACGCCAATGCGTTCGGCTGCGAGTACGTCTGGCGCGACGATAACGCGCCGCACGTACACTATCGCTACCATCGGATCGAAGAAGTTTGCGGGATCGAATATCCCGACTACCGCAAGAGCCCCATCATGACGATGGTGCTCGACTGCATCGACTGCCTGAAAGAGCGGACGCACGGCAAGTTGCCGATCGCGCTGACCGACACGCAGTCGGCGTTCGATACGGCCACGCTCATCCTTGACGCCTGCGAGCTGTTTTCCGCCTGTTACGAAGACGAGCAGACCGTCGTGGACTTCATGCAAAAGATCAACGACCTGATCATCGAGTTCTCCCGGGTGCAGATCGAGCGGATCGGGCCGGAGTTGGTGGCCAGGCCCGGCCACCAGATGGTGAGCGTGGCCGGCGGCCCGGGTATTTCGGTCTCGGACGACAATTTGGCCGTCTCTTCGCCGCCGATCAATCGGAAGTTCGCCCTTCCACTTGACCAACAGTTGGCCGACGCCTTCGGCGGTATAGCCTTGCACTCGTGCGGTGTGTGGACGCACACCATGCCGATGCTTCGAGAGATGTCCAATGTCCAGGTTGTCGAGTGTGCCGTTGGCGAGGGCGCAAGCGACCCGAACCCGAACTCTCCGGCCGACGTTCGCCGCGCCCTGGCCGGGTCGTCGATCATCGCCAAGACCCGCTTGGGCGACGACATCGACAAGGCCTTGACCGTGCTGGACGAACTTGCCGATAGGCGGCTGAAGCTGGTCGTTGAGATCGGGTATGACGAGGAAAATGCCGAACGGAACTACCGGTTGATCGAGGAGAAACTCCAGAACATTTACGAGCGATGAGTCCATGAACGGGATCGAATCATTCAGACTTGAGTTCTGGGACTACCTTGCGTTCGCGGCGTTTTTCGGCGTGCTGTCGGTAATCGGCTATTGGGCAGGGCGCAAGGACCGCACCAGCGCCAAGGAGTACTTCCTTGCCGGAAAGAAACTGCCGTGGTACGTGGTGGGCGGCTCGTTTATCGCTTCGAACATCAGCACGGAACATTTTATCGGAATGATCGGCGCGGCGTGTGTCTACGGCATCTGCGTTGCGATGGCGGAGTGGATGAACGTCCTGGTGTTTTCACTGCTGATTTGGTTCTTCATCCCGTTTCTGCTCGCTTCGAGGGTGTTCACCACGCCGGAGTTCCTCGAAAAACGCTTCAGCCCGGCGCTGAGGCAGATGTTCGCCGTGGTCACGATCGTGAGCAACATCGTGGCTTTCTTGGCGGCAGTGCTGTACGGCGGTGCCTTGGCGCTGGAAAACCTGTTCGGATGGAACTTGTGGAGCGCCATCATTATCCTGGGTGGCGTGGCCGGCTTTTGGGCAATCTACGGCGGCCTCTCGTCGGTGGCCTGGACCGACCTGTTCACCGTGGTCGTAATGGTCGGCGGCGGTACCGCGGTCACCGTGCTGGGCCTTTACATGCTGGCCGGCGACGGAGGTTCACTGATCGATGGCTTCGGGAACATGATCGAGCGCAACCAGGCCAATGAAGGCCTCTGGGCAGAGGCCGTCACGTCTAACGTCAAGAACCTGGCTGGAACCGATTCCTACGACCGCCTGTCCGTCTTCCAACCGGCCAGCCACCCAACCACGCCTTGGACAAGCCTCCTCATTGGCACGTTCTCCATAGGCATCTGGTACAGCGTGCTCAACCAATTCATGATTCAGCGCGGCCTGGGCGCCAGAAACAGCTACCACGCTCGGATGGGTATCGTTTTTGCGGGGTTCATGAAAGTCTTCCTCCCCGCAATCATCGTCATACCCGGACTGATCATGTTTGCCCTTCATCCCGAAATCCTGCTACAACCCTGGGCGAAAGTGCGGCCGGCGGCCGACCAAGGCTACGTTCACCTGGTTCAAGCCCTGGTGCCCGTCGGGCTGCGAGGTTTGTTTCTGGCCGCGCTGTTCGGAGCTATCCAATCGACGGTCAATTCGGTGCTGAATTCCACCGCCACGATCTTTACCCTGGACATCTACAAACGCTGGCTGCGTCCGGAATCCACGGATCAGCACCTTGTCAGGGTGGGTATCGTGTCATCGACGATCGTCTTGCTGATCGCCATCGTACTCGGAGGATTCATCAGCAAGCTGGGCGGCAGCCTGTTCGTCTATATCCAGTCGCTCTATGCGTTCTTCGCGCCGCCGTTTGCCGCGGTTTTCCTGCTCGGAATCCTGTGGAAGCGGACCAGCGGCACCGGAGCCACGGTTGCGGTGGTACTCGGGTTCCTCTTCGGCATCGCCATGAAGCTGTATGTGCAACTCGTCGGGAGCCATCCACTTTGGATCGAACCATACGCCAACCAGGCCGCCATCAACTGGTGCTTCTGCATGGCGACATGCACCATGGTAAGCCTGCTGAGTGCGCCACCCCGGCCCGAGCAAATCACGGATCAACTGACGTTCAACTGGCATAAACTGAACATCTTCGAAGACCTTGGCACACACTGGTACACAAGCGTGGTCACCTGGTGGGCGTTGTTCGTGCTGGCCATCATCGCGCTGTTGCTCGTTTTCTCCGGCCTGAGCTTCCCGATCGGAGCTGCATGGCTATTGAGCCTGCTTACATAATGACTTACTTGTGGAATTTGCCCTGGCCGCCGTGGGATCACGTGGTTTCGGCGATTGTACTGAGCGTATTCGTGGCGGGGATCGCCTATATTCACCGCCCGTGGTTCAAGGCCTTGTTAATGACCATGCCCGTTCCGTTCACGTGTGCCTACGTGATATCGGGGATTCCGATCGGACCAATGCACCTGTTCGGATTTATCTTGTCCATCGGGTATCATTGGCTGGTCTTTCTTCTGGTGCGAAAATCTCAAGTGCCGTTGCTCGTGGCCATCGTGCTGTCGGCGGTTGGATATGTGGTAATTGGGTCGATGTGTTGTGGGCTTGTCTCTCGCGTCCCGTTCGCCGTTTTGATAATTGCCGCGCTCGTTGTGTTCCTTCTGGGGCTTTGGCTGTATCAACCATCGTCCGGACAACCGCACCGCAGCAATTCGCCGTTCTGGGTGAAACTGCCAACGCTTTTCGGGTCGGCACTGGCGGTCTACAGCATGACGGGGCTGCTGCAAGGGGCGGTAACCACCTTTCCATACGCCGGTGTCTTCGCCAGCTATGAAATGAGACGAAGCCTTCGACTACTTGCCGGACAATACACGATCAATAGCATCGCACTGGCAACGATGATCTCGGTCACGTGGGCAGCTCAATGCCTGGGATTGCCAAAGCCCGGACCGATCCTCGTCGGGTGGGCCACTGTCGTGGCGTGCTCGTTGACGATCTATAAGATACGCCTGCGTGAGGTGGCGCCGAATTGCCGGACACTCCAAGTGCTTATTCTAGCCGCTATACTGAGTAGCGAAGGAGTGCGCCATGACCGGGAAATCGAGTCGCAGGAAGAGCCGTGCTGGACGTCGTATTTACAGTGACGAGTTGAAAGGGGAAGCCGTTCAGATGTTGCTGGACGGTCATAGCGCCGAATCGGTGGTCTCGAACCTGGGGCTCAGCGGTGCTAGCCTGCTTTACCGCTGGAAGGCCAAGCTGCTCCAGCAAAGCGGACCGGCTGCCGCGAGCTTGGAGAATCGGGTACGTCAACTGGAAGACAACCTGCGTCGTGTGGAGCGGGAGCGCGACATCTTGAAAAAAGCATTGGCTATT
>JAUWJC010000093.1 GCA_030607895.1 Pirellulales bacterium | reverse complement strand
CCTTCCCTCTGTGCTCTCTGTGTCCTCTGTGGTGGATTCGTTCGTGAGAAATGCGTCCTGGCGACTTTGCGTGAGATTATTTGTTGGATTTTGGGGCGGCCAAAACGTCCAACAATTCAAGCGCTTGTAACTCGTTGTAGCCCAAAAAGTTACAGCGGCGGACGACGCAAGAAAACTCCCCTTGACAAGAGCTTCGGCAAGGTAAGATCGCCATGACCCGACGCTGTAAGTTGACGGTGCATAACAACTTGCAACCGCACATGTCGGTCGGGGGGAATTATTGGGCGGCTGAAGCATACGTCCATAATGTCCAACAATTCATAAAACCCCGGGAAAACGCCTCTTGCCGGCGGACGTACATGGAGAATTCATAGCATGGACGGAGTTCTCGTTCAGCGCAGCATTACCAGTCGGTACCGACGCACGTCGCCCTGGCTGTCGCGGAACCGATACTGCATCAACTCCTTTAGCGATTGCTCGCCGCCGATCGGCTCGGCCTCGGCCAGCCGGTTGAGAATCGTGCCGCGCTTGTTGCCTTCCAAGCCGACGTCTTCCGCCAGAAGCAGGTGCGTAAAACCTTCGCCACGCAGATGGTTGCTCAGCACGGCCGGCGAACTGATCCGGCAGTAGCCGGCCGAACGGCGGCGGTGGACGTCTTCACGCGTAACGGCACGGTCGAAATAAAAAGTCCGGGTGTCCTGGGTGAGGATGTGGGCGTCGGGCTTCAGTAACTCGTTCACCACGGCGGCAGCCGGATAGGTCGGCTCGATGCGCGATAGGTATTCGGCCCGGCTTTCCAAACCGCCGGCCACCGCCAGTTGGCCGCGGCACTGGGCAAACGGTGCCAGCCCGCAGACCAGCAGCACGCCGGCTTGGACCGTGCCGGCAATGACTCGTGGCCCGGCGGGAAACCGGCGCATCTCGATCCACACCCAGGCCACGGCCACGCTCAGCAGGGGAACCACCGGAAACAGCAACCGAACGTCCTGCCGCAACAAGTACCACTGGATCCCGTATGCCAAGACCACGGCAAGCAGCACGCCCAAACCTCGCAGTCGCCTGGTAAGCACCACGCCGGGCACGACGGCCAGTAGCAACGCGCCTAGTTGATATCTTCGTCCGCCAAATCGTTCCGGGTGCATCGTCACGTGCCACGGTGCGGCTGCCATTTGGGCCGAAAAAGGGACCAGGTTTAATTTGCCGGAACGGCCCGGAGGGTGCTTCGCACAAATTAAACCTGGTCCCTTTTTCGGCTCGGCCTGTTGCAGTCGGGTCAAGAAAGGATAAACCGGATCGCCCCGATGCCAGGCTGCCCGAAGGTACCACGGCCCGCCCAACACAACGGCCAACACACCCACCACAACAACGCCCTCGATCAATGCGCGGCGTCTAGGCGCCTGTCGCAGTAAAACCCAACACGACGCGGCGCCCGCGGCGGCGGCAAAGATCAAGGCGGTATGCTTTACGGCCAGCGCGCCGCCGGCGGCCGTGCCGGCCAACAACAGCCATCGACGGCTCTCGCCGCCGCTGGCCACACGCCACCAGGCACCCAACGCAAGCGTGGTCATCAGGGCCAGAGCGACGTCGTTTTGCGCCTCGGCCATCTGTCCGCTGATGCCGGGTACCAACAGCACCACGGCCCCGGCGATCCACGCCCAGGGCCGTCCCACGATGGACGTGGCCAGAAGCACGGTGGCCAACCCCAGAAGCACGCCCAATCCCCAGTGTATCAATACGGCGGCAACGCCTCCGTCCAGCGCCAAGGCCCAAAGCGACCACATCTCGGCCAACAGGGGAGACACCGATCGGGCCTCGTGCGGCATGTGGTAGATGGCGTGCCGTGTCAAAAACGTCTTGGGCAATTCCAGGTGATAGTCGAGTGTTGCGGCGGTGGTGGGCGGAACCAACGCACCCAGCAGCGAGCCCAAACACGCCAGCCCGGCAAGAACGAGAACCCCACGCAAGAGCCAACGCGCCGGCGGCGACCAGGGCGCACAATCGGCATCATCGAGTTGGCCGGGTCGGATGCCGGGCAGGAGTTCCTCTTCGTAGCGGCGGATGTGGCTTCGGCCCATCTCGCCGACCGCCCAGAAGCAACCTATCAGTGTCAGCACGCCGATTGCCTGGACGTAGAGCAAGCCGAAAAGCCCCAGCACGGCCAGCAGCAATCCCGCCAGAATAAGCCCCAGTGAAACGCTCCATACGCCGGTCGCCAGTCGATCCCGCTCGGCTATATCCAGCGCGCGGACGATCGGCCGGCCCACACCATAGGAGGCCAAAGCAATCGTTGTTACCGAAAGCAGCGAAATAAGTTGAGCAAGCACGGAGCGATCTCGCCGGGGCCTACAAACCGAGTGCCGCCGCGAAGCACACAACCACCGCGGCGATGATCCAGGCAGTGAACAGCCAGGCATGCCACGCGGGAACGCGGGGAGCATCGTCAGCCGAGGCCTTGTGGGGTTTCAGCAACGTCGAGGCGACAAAACGACGCACCACGTGCAAGGATGGGTTGGTGCGGGTTTCCCGTGAATCGGTCTCGCGTAGCGGCGCTATCATCGGTGGACTCCTTTCCATCCGCCGGGTGCCACTGCCGGCTTGCCCAGCAGTGCCTGGTAGTAAATATTCAGCCTTTTGCGTGTGTACGGTTCAGGGTTGCCATTCGCTCGCGCATGGCGGGCTGATGGTCCAGCAATCTGGCAATCCTTTGCCAATCCAATTCGTCGGGGCCCAGGGCCTCGAAAATCGTTATTGCATGCTCCCAGTCTTCTTCAATGTCGACTGTCAGACGCACGTCGTCCCGATCGATTTGTGGCGGGGCGGGAATCAATCGCAGGTTGAATTGCTCCGGATGGGAATAAATGTACCGCGTCACGTCCGCCCGGTCGGCCGCCGCGCGCGCCTTGCGCGCCGCCCGGCGCAACGCACTGCTGAGGAACCACTCGGCATACACGCCGACCGGGGAGAGAACGGCCGGCCGCCCATCTCGCGAGCAGTAGCTGACGTAGTCGCACTCGGGGTGTGCTCGGGCGGTAGTCACCAGCCGGTCGATCAACATTGAATCGATGAACGGGTAGTCGGCACACACGCGGACTACCGCCGCGGCCGGGTATTCCTCCAGCGCGGCGGCAAAGCGACTCAAGGCGTCGCCGTCCGGTCCCGCAAACACCGGCACGTCCATGGGCACCAGATCGGCCACGAACCGGTCCTCCGGCGCCTGGCCGGTTAGCACGACCACGCCGTCGAGTTGCTGGCAATCGGTAACCCGACGGACAACCCATTCCAGCACCGACTTGCCCCCCAATCGCCGCGAAGCGGTGGCCCTCAACCGGGGCGAACTGAAACACGCCTGCACCACAGCAAGAGTCTCTAACATTCGGTTCACCTCAGGTCCGTCTTTTCGGTCTTCTGCCGCCTAGGGTCCAATAGCCCAGTAAGAATCTAACGCACCGGCCGCCGCGGTGTCAAGAGGATTAGAGGATTCATCCTGCTGGCACGCTGGCACTGCTGGCAGCGACAGTAGCACCCGTCCATTCTCCCTCGCCTGAAGGCGTGGTACAATCTCGCATGGAAAGTTATCGTTTCATGTCGCGAGAGTGGCGGAATTGGCAGACGCGCTGGATTTAGGATCCAGTGGGCAACACCCGTGCAGGTTCGAGTCCTGTCTCTCGCATTTTTTTGGCTCTGCCGTTTCTGACGGAAGAGCCCCCATTATACTGCTTCGGGTAGTCTCGTTCCACTACGGAGGGCCAAGCCATGAAGTCACTGGGGCGGGTGATTATGGTCGGGGCGGTTGCCGTCTGTCTGGCCGGATGCCGGCAGGGGCAAGTCCCAAGCGAAGAGCAACGCCAACAGCCCAAGCAGGCTGAAAGCCCGGTCGACCAGACCAAGACGTTCGACGGCGCCCGGCAGCCGGCCGTCGCCGGGTTGTTCTATCCGAAAGACAAGGTGGAACTGGCAAAGGACATCGACCGGTACCTGGCCGAGGCAAAGCCCGAGCCGATCAAGAACCTTCGCGGGCTGGTTTGCCCTCACGCGGGCTACCGTTTTTCGGGTCCGACGGCCGCTTTCGGATACAAGTTGTTGGAGGGGCACGGCATTCGGACGGTGATCGTCATGGCCCCGTCGCACTACGCATCGTTCGAGGGGGCGTCGATTCCCGACGTGCCGGCCTATCGCACGCCGTTCGGCGACGTCCCCCTTTCGCCCGAGGCGGCCAAGCTGGCAAAGAGCGGGCCGTTTGTCGTCAACCCGCCTTGCGAGGTCAGCCGGCCCGGCTGGTGGCGCCAAGCGCCCAAGGACCTTCCGCCTTTTGGCGAAGACACGCCGCATAGCTGGGAGCACTCGCTTGAAGTGCAGTTGCCGTTGCTGCAACGGACGCTCAGGAGTTTCTCGCTGGTGCCGATCGTCTTCGGCAAGGTCGATCCGGAAGCGGTCGCCGAGGCCCTGATGAAGTATCTCGACGAGAAAACGCTGCTGGTGGCCAGTTCCGACCTGAGTCACCATCACCCTTACGACATGGCAACACATCTGGACTCCTCCTGCATTCAGGCGATTTGCAACCTGGACGTTAAGTGGATGAAAAACGAGGAAGCCTGCGGAAAGGGGCCCATCCTTGCGCTCATGCACGTTGCGAAGAAGAAAGGCTGGAAGACCCGGCTGCTCGACTACCGCAACAGCGGCGACGTGACGGGCGATAAGTCCAGCGTGGTGGGCTACGCGGCCATTGCCTTCTTCGAACCGGCCGGAACCGCCGCGGCGGAAAAGCCAAAACCGCAGCAAGATGCCTACACCGGCAAGCAGCGGAAGTTCCTCATTGAACTGGCCAGAAAGACCATAACCAATGTGGCCGCGGACGGTCGGCTGCCGGAAGTCGATCCGGCCAAGATCGACGCAAAGCTGAAGGAAACCCGGGCGTGCTTCGTCACGCTCACCAAGGGCGGCCGGCTTCGCGGCTGCATCGGCAGCATCTTCCCGCGCACGGCCCGCTACCAGTCGGTCAGCAACAATGCCCAAAGCGCCGCCGCGCGCGACCCTCGATTTCCCGCCGTCGAGCCCGACGAACTCGACAAGATCAAGATAGAAATCAGCGTACTCACATTGCCGGTGCGGCTGGAATTCAAGACACCCGACGAACTGCTGGCCAAGCTCCGCCCGAACGTCGACGGCGTCGTGTTGCGCATCGGGCGGCGTCAATCGACTTACTTACCCCAGGTCTGGAAGCAACTGCCCGAGAAAGAGTCGTTTCTCGACCGCCTGACGATGAAGGCCGGCCTGCCACAAACGGCCTGGAGAAACCCCGACACGATGATCCTCGTTTACCAGGGCGAGGCGTTTGAGGAAGAGTCGGGTGGCGGACCGTTTAGCCCCGACGACCACGTCGGGCGTGTCGCCGCGTGGACGCGGCGGCTAAACGGAGAGCGGTTCTTTCTCGTCAGAGGGTTTGCGTAATGCCCAATCATGATGGCCGCCGGATACTGTTTCTCGCCGTTTGCACGCTGGGTATCTCGTCGATCGTCACGCAGTTGACCCTGATGCGCGAGATGCTCCGCGTATTCTCCGGCAACGAGTTGGTCCTGGGTATCGTGCTGGGTAATTGGATGCTTCTGACGGGCATCGGGTCGGCGGCCGGCCGAACGGCTACCCGACTCCGCCGCCCGTTGGACCTGCTCGTGGCGGCGCAAATCGTCATCGCCATTGTGCCGATAGCCGACGTTTTCCTGCTCCGCACGCTGCGGAACGTCGTCTTCATCCGCGGCGCGGAGGTGGGCGTGACGGGCACGGTGGCAAGCTGCTTCGTGCTCCTGGCGCCCTACTGCCTGATGGCCGGATATCTGCTCACGCTGGCTTGCCGGCTCCTGGCCTCCGGTAAACGGCCCGAGAGCATCGGCCGGGTCTATTTCCTCGATAGCATTGGCGACGTACTCGGCGGGTTGCTGTTCAGCTTCGTGTTGATCTACTGGTTCGACCACTTTCGCATTCTCTACTTTCCCGCCCTGCTGAACTTGCTGCTGGCCTGTCTCACGGCGGCCGTTTTCAAGCGCCGCGCGCTGCTGGCCGTGGCGGTTGCGGCCACCGTGGCCCTGGTCGGATTGATCGCCGGCTACAACCTTGACGACATCTCGGCACGGATCGAGTACGCCGGGCAAGAGATCGTCTACAAGGGCAATTCGCCATACGGCAACCTGATCGTCACCCGATCGGCCGGCCAGTACAACTTCATCGAAAACGGCGTCGTGCTCTTCTCGACCGACGACGTGGAGCGAGTCGAGGAGACGGTCCATTACGCAATGGCCCAGCGGCCCGATGCACGCCGGGTGCTTTTGATATCGGGCGGCATATCGGGCACGGCCAAGGAGATACTGAAGTACAAAAGCATCGAGCGCGTGGACTACGTCGAATTGGACCCGGCCGTAATCCGCATCGGCCGGAAGTATTTGCCGGAAAGACTGGCCGACGGGCGGATACACGTGGTCAACACCGACGGCCGGCTGTTCATCAAGCAGACCGACCGTCGCTGGGATGTCGTCATTCTCGACGTGCCCGACCCATCCACCTCGCAAATCAATCGCTTCAACACCCGCGAGTTCTTTGAAGAGGTTAAGAAAAAACTAACCGACGGCGGCGTGGTCTCATTTTCATTGGGGCATTACGAAAACTACCTGGGCCGGGAGCTGGCCGCGCTGGTGGCCGCCGCGCATCGAACGGCCAAGAGCGTGTTCGGCAACGTGCTGATGATCCCCGGCGGCCAGATATACTTCCTGGCCTCCGACGGGCCGTTGACGACCGACATTGCCGGGCGAATCCAGAGGCAGGGCATCCATACATTGCTGGTGAACGACAACTACCTGCGTGCCGTGCTGACACCCGACCGGATGGACGACCTGCGTCGGGCGGTTGCCGAGCCGAAAAAGGGACCAGGTTTAATTTGTGCGCAGCCCCCTCCGGGCCGTTCCGGCAAATTAAACCTGGTCCCTTTTTCGGCCACGGGGCCAACCAATCGCGACTTCAGCCCCATCCTCTACTACTACAACTTGCGATACTGGATCAGCCAGTTCCGCGTGCGCTACGGGCTGTTTGAAGGTGCCTTGGCGGTGCTGGCTATTGTCTGCCTGCTCAGGTTTCGGCCGGTGTCGTTTGCCGTGTTCACCACCGGCTTTGCCGCCTCGGCCCTGGAAGTAGTGCTTTTGGTGGGCTTTCAGATACTGTACGGTTGCGTTTACCATAAGCTGGGGCTGATTGTGACCATGTTCATGCTGGGGCTGGGAATAGGCTCGTTTGCAATGAATCGAATGCTGCCGCGGCGGAGTCGGGGCGACCTGGTCAAGCTGGAACTGGCCGTGGCCCTGTATGCCGCCTTGACGCCGCTGATGCTGGTCGGGCTGGGGCAGTTGGTCACGGCCGTTGACGTGGTGGCATCCCAAGTGGCGGTGCCGTTTGCGGCGATGGTGTTGGCGGTGCTGGTCGGCATGGAGTTCCCGCTGGCAGCCAAGGCCGACTTCCATGGCGTAACAGCAACCGCCGCCCGGCTCTACACGGCCGACTACATCGGCGCCGCACTCGGAGCACTGCTGGTTAGCACGCTGTTGATCCCTATCGTCGGGGTGGTTGCCGTGTGCATGTTGGCGGCCGGGTTGAACGTACTAAGCGGTATTGTCATTCTCGCAACAGGGAGATCGTAACCGAGCCGCTTGCGGCTTCGCACTACACGCATATACTCGGTCCCAAGCTCTGCTTGGGACCGCACCGTACTGTTGGGGAGCAGTGTGTTCCCAAGCAGAGCTTGGGAACCAGGTTTAATTCCACCGAACAATGCCCAAGCGAAACCTCAACTACTACCTTCTGAAACTCGCCCGAGTGAGCGGCTGGTTGCTGCTGCCGCTGATGCTGGTGTATCTTGTGACCGGCTTCGCGCTGTGCGGCAAGTTCGGCTTCAGCCGGCTGATCGATTTGCAGACGGCCTTGCTTATCCACCAGATATTCGACTGGCCGTTGATTGTCGTCTTTGCGGTACACTCATCGGTTACCGTCTACTTCGCCATGAGGAGATGGGGATGGATCAAGAAACGCACGAAAACCTAAGCGGGTCTGGCGCGACGACCTCGCGGCGGAGTCTGCTCAAGTACGGCCTGGTCGGGTTGGCCGGGCTGGGGGCGGCGGCCGCGGCGGTTCGATACGCCTTCCGCCGGGTGGAATCGATCGTGACGGCCGCCGTGTTCAAGGGTGACGCTCCCAAGGAGAAGCTCTGGGAATTGTGGAAACGCCGCGGCTGGGTCAAAGAGGCCAGACACTACCTCAAGCTGGGCCGTAACATCCAGTGCAAGCTCTGCCCCAACGAGTGCGTCATGGAGCCGGAAGACCGCAGCCGATGCCGAAACAAGGTCTACAAAGAGGGCAAGCTATACACCATGACCTACGGCAACCCGTGCTCGTTCCACGTCGATCCGATCGAGAAGAAGCCGCTGTTTCATTTTCTACCCACCTCGGGCGTGTTTTCGATTGCCACGTCCGGGTGCGGGTTCCGCTGCCTGAACTGCCAGAACTGGGATATCTCGCAACGCAAGCCGGAAGAAACCAACGACCCGCGCGGCGAGCCATTGGTGCGGGACACCCGCCGGCTGCACTCGCTTGGCCGGGGCGACCTCGACCGGATGAGTATGTTTCCGGAGAATGTGGTGAAGCTGGCCAAGTACTTCGATTGCCCGTCCATCGCCTACACCTACTCCGAGCCGACCGTCTGGTACGAGTACATGATCGACACGGCCCGGCTCGCCCGAAAGCAGGGCATCAAAAGCGTTTGGGTAACTTGCGGATTCATCCAGGAAGAGCCGTTGGTGGAACTGTGCAAGGTGCTCGACGCGGCCAACGTGGACCTGAAAGGCTTCGACGACGCCATCTACGAGAAGCTCAATTCCGGGAAGCTGGAGCCGATCCTCAACACGCTGAAGACGCTGAAGCGCGAAGGCGTTTGGTTCGAGGTAACCAACCTGATCGTGCCCACCTACACCGACAAGCCGGAGATGATCCGCCGGATGTGCGACTGGCTGGTCGAGAATCTGGGCCCCGCCTACCCGTTGCACTTTTCCCGCTTCCACCCGGCCCACAAGCTAACGCATCTGCCGCCGACGCCGATCGACACGCTCGTCGAGGCCCGGTCGATCGCCCGGAAGTGCGGCCTGCATTACGTCTACATCGGCAACGCCCGGGGTATCGCCGAGGCCGAAACCACCAAGTGCCCCAAGTGCAAGAAGGTAGTTATCGAGCGCGACATCTACAGTGTCTCGACGATGAACGTCGAAGACGGCAAGTGCAAGAACTGCGGCACGCCAATCGCCGGCGTGTGGTCTGCCGATAAGTGAAATTCAGCCAACCGGCTGCCGCAGGATGCGGAGCGAGCGGCCGGATAGCTTCCAGCGCTTTTGCGGAGTGGTGGCACTTCCGGCCGCCGGGACGAACGCTTCGGCCGTTTCGATCTCTTGGGCAGTACGGCCGTAGTTGGCCAGCACCAGGTACAACCCGCGATTGGCAAAGCCCGAGGCAACGACGTCCGCTGGAAGCGGTCCGCGAAACAGGTCCGAGTCGCCAATCTCCCGCCAGGCCCAGGTGCCCTCTTCGACCATGGGTAAGTACTGTTTGAGCCATCGGGCGTGTGTGGGGTGAGCCTCGGGGCGGCCGGGAACCGAATCCCACCAGCCGTAGCTGTGCGGGCCGTCGGGATTCGCCTGATAATGCCGCCAGATCGCCCGACAATGACGCGTCCAAAAACACTTTTCCTCGGGCGGGTACTTTATGCCGGGGACCATCGCGCGCTGGCCGGTGAACGGCCGGCCGGCCAACAGCAGCGGAAACTGCATGTAGGGAATCGCCTGCAGGTACAATTCGTCCTCGTTTTCCACCTTCGCCCGGCTCATGTCCAGACAGGGAACGACATACGGACAATAATTCTTGACCGCTTCGCGAAGACGGTCGCCGTTTCTGCCGCCTTCGCCTACCCAGAGATAGTCGTAGACTTTCAGATCGGTATGAGGACAACTTGCGCCGCCGCGGTGGACCTTCACAATGCCGCCTCGGCGATGAACCTCGCCGTAGATCAGGGCGAGCAGATCGGCCAATGCACCGTCGTTGGCGGCGGTTTCCTCAAATGCAGGCACCAGGTCGCCCGTCGCTGGGGCCAAGAGCCCCGGCGGCTGGCGGTATCCCAGGTCGTTGTAGACTCCGTCCACGCCATAGTCGTCCAGGATGCGAACCACGTGCTTCAAGAAGTACGCCCGCCAACCGGGACTTGCCGGTGAACAATGTGGGTAGCGGAAGTAGATCTCCACCAGCGGACGGTCCTTCTGCTCGGTCCACTCGGGACGGAAGTCCGGATCGTTCTGCTCGAAGTATCCGCTGGAGACATATACGATCAGCTTCATGCCGCGCCGGTGTACCATGTCGACAAAACGGCGGAACCCGGCCGGATTGACCGAGTCGAGCTTGTGCGATCCGAAAAGTCTTTGCGAGTCGTTCCACTCCTCATGCACCTGGATCAGCCGGATGCCATGGTCGCGCAGCCGGTCGAGTTCTTTTTCGTCCCAATCGTCTGGGTCCCAGACCTTCCGGCAGGGATATTCGCCCAGGCAGTAGCAACACTGGCCGGGCAGGTAGCCGGTAATCAGGTGCTTCCTCATGCAGTTGCGAATGCGGCGGTTGCAATAAGCGATGTTTTGCAGGCGTTGCCGGTGGTCTTTCGTTGTGTAGTCGTTCACGACGGCCGGCGTGGCAGTCACCCGCGGCTCGGCCGCCACGGCAGAACCCGAGCCGGCCGAAACGACGCTTCCCAAGAGCGTGGCCTGTGCACCGGTTTGGAGAAACTGGCGTCAGTCCATCTCCTTATCTCCTTCGAGTGGAATTG
>JAUWJC010000211.1 GCA_030607895.1 Pirellulales bacterium | reverse complement strand
ATGACGAATGACGAATGACGAATGACGAATGACGAATGATGAATGACGAATGCTGTTGATTCGCAAAAAAGCGTATGCTCGAGCCGGTCTTGTCGGCAATCCGTCGGACGGATACCACGGCAAGACGCTATCGGTAATCGTCGGCAACTTCCACGCCGAGGTGCCGCTCTACGAGTGGGACCAGGTCGAGGTGGTCTCCAGCCAGGAAGACCAAAGCCGATTCCGATCGGTCGACGAACTGGCGCGCGACGTCCGATTGCACGGCTACTATGGCGGGATACGCCTGGTGAAGGCAACGATCAAGAAGTTCGTCGAGTATTGCCATCGGCGGAATGTCTCGCTTCACGAGCAGAATTTTTCGGTTCGCTACCAGAGCAACATCCCGCGGCAGGTTGGGTTGGCCGGCTCCAGCGCGATCATCGTCGCCACGCTCCGCTGCCTGATGGAGTTCTACGGGATCGACATTCCGGCCGAGCTGCAACCTTCGCTGGTGCTGTCGGTCGAGGTGGAGGAGTTGGGTATTGCCGCCGGGCTGCAAGACCGCGTTATCCAGGTCTACGAGGGGCTGGTCTACATGGATTTCGCCGGCGAGAGAATGCGCAATCTCAACGGCCTGGAATGCGGCGTGTACGAGCGGCTCGATCCGGAGTTATTGCCCCCGTTGTACATTGCCTACAGCGCCGACGCGGGCGAGCCGACCGAGGTGGTCCACAACGATCTTCGCGCCCGATTTAACCGAGGCGACCCGGAGGTCCTGGAGGCGATGCACCGATTTGCCGATCTGGCCTTGCAAGCCCGGCAGGCCATTCTGGCGGGCGATGCGGACCGCCTGGGAGAGTTGATCGACGCGAATTTCGACCTGCGCCGCTCGATTTGCCGGATTCCGGCCGCCCAGATCGAGATGGTCGAGCGTGCCCGAGCGGCCGGTGCAACGGCCAAATTCGCCGGTTCCGGCGGCGCGATCATCGGCACTTGTCCCGACGAGACCGTGTTCGGGCGGCTGCGGGCGGAGTTGGCCCCAATCGGCTGCCGCGTGATCCGGCCGGTGATCAACCGAGCCGCAGGCCGAACGTCCGAAAAAGGGGACAGGCACCGTCGGCATGCCGAAAACTCCCGAAAAACCAGCCCGTGACGGAGCCAGTCCCCATTTTCGGACTCCCCTCCTTACAGTTTGAGTAAAGAAGGCAGGTGCGAAGCCGCAAGCGGCAGGAAACAGCTTATTCGGCTGGGCGGCCGACCAACGTGGCCGCCCGCCACTGAACCAGCGATTTCGCGTCTTGCGGCCGTTGGATCAGTTCCACGGCGATCCGGCGTCCGTGATAGTCGGCCAGTGAGACGGCCAGCGGCTCCGGGTCGCTGGTGGACGGCAGGACGGGCACGTCGAGTTGCTCGACCGATTGGCCCTCCAGCCGGACCTCGATCTTGCTGGAGGCGACTTGGGGAGGCCGGCTCACACCCAGCAGCAGAAGGTCCCGAAGCGGCTCGATCCGCAGCTTGCGCGACAGCGTCACCGGGCCGTCGGCGCCGGATACGAGCAGTCGGTATGTGTGTCCGGACGTGCCGGTTTGGTCCCAATAGTTGACCAATCGGACCCCCTGTGTATCTCCGGCCACGACTTTCCAGCCCTGCCAGGCCGGAACCATGCGTGGCGCGCGGCGGAATACCTCGGCGCGAAGCATGGCCGGGTCCAACTCGAGCCGCGGCTGGAGCCAATCGAAGATATCGCCGATGTCCAGCGGATCGGCACCCTTCGGACGCGTCTTGTGGGCCGGGTCGACACGCAAAATCAAACGTGCGCCGCTTGAGCCCTCCAGGGGCAACGGGCCGGTGTCGAGCGTGTCGGCCGAGCCAAGGATCAATGGACTGGCGTACAAGGACTTCGGTTGCCCACTTGCCTGACCGAGCAGGATACTCGCCGAAACGCATCCTCCGCGGCCGGCCCGCTGGCTCAGACCGAGCCGGGTGCGAAACGCCCGGACGCAGTCGGTCAGAGGGAACTCCAATTCGCTCATGGCATGAACGCCCAGTCCCCATTGATACTGTCGGCCGCCGCTTCCGAGCGGTTCGCCCTGCACGTTGCGGTCGCGCCTCCAATGCCAGATACCTCCCAAGTCCGACTGCTGCCGGCTTGCGACGGGCCGAATTCTCGACAGCGGTACCTCGTGCGGCATGAAGTAGCATCGCAAGCGGACGTTCGGATGGTGCAACTCCAACGGCTCCAGGCTCCAGGCCGGTTGCACGAGATGATACCAGTTGTCGGGCTTGTGGTGATCCTTTTGCGGGCCGTGAGCACTAGCTTGAAACCGTTCGGCGGAGCCGGTCGCCCGCAGCCCGTCAACCGTTTCCAATCGCACCAACCGGGCGGAGCAGTCGGGGCTTAGCACGGCCAGTTGGTCGAAGTAGGCCTCCCACGGATCGACCGCCGGCAAGTGCAGCTCGGCGATGCTTCCCAGTGAGAACTCGCGGATTCCTTCTTCCCGCAAAAGCCGCACGGAATCCGGCCCAAACTGTGCGGAGCGGAAGTGGAACCGCCGCCCGTCGCGCGAGAAGAGCGTTTGCGGCAGGTAGTGATCGGCCACGCGCTGCCAGACGATTCGGCTGATCCAGCGGGTTCGGACGCGAACGTGCCGCGGTGCGGGTTTGTCGGGTCGGTTCAGGCCGATTTGCGTTTGCACCAGCAAATGCGGGTCCAAGCGGCAGCCATTCGATTCCAGACCGCCGTCAAAACCCACCACCCGACCCGGCAGCCGGTCTCCGCCGACAAACTCGACCATTGCGGCGGGCTGCTCGGCCGGTGGCAACTGATTGTTCACCAGCCAGCGGACCGGGTTTGTAGCGTCGAACAGCGCCCGGCCGCCCAGTTGCGGTCGGGCGTTGGTATCATGCCAGGAGCCCACCTCGTCGGCGGCAAGCCGCGAGCCATCGGACCAGGCCGCCGTGTACTGCAATCGTTTGAGAACCGGTTCCTTCATCAAGGCGGCAACTCGCGACACCTCTCGATCACCCGGTAACTGCCTACTCATTTCCGAATAGATTGTCAGCAGATACTGCCGGGTCCCGCGGGAGATATCGGCTGGGGTTCGGGCCTGTCGGGTGCGGATCTCTCTGCCCATCAGGTTCATCACCAGCGTGTTGATCGGATCGTAACCCACCCGACCCGCCTGGTGAGGACTCTGGCCCTGCCGGCCGAGCGACGGGTGCATTACGGAATCGGCTTCCGCGCAATGCACGGCGCCCAGGTAGTGTCCCAACTGGTGCAACAGCAGGTCGAACTGGTCGGAGCCGTTGAATTCCTTCTGGGCGTCCGGCACTAGCAAGTGCGTCGCGAATGGGTCCACCGGCAAGTGCGGTGCGGTGCGATTCTTCGCTTGGAATTGGCTGGTAAAGCCGATTGCCAGCCAGGCCGGGTCCGGACTGACCTTGCGGCGGAAGTCGTCGTTCAGTCGGGCGAAGTCGCCGGCCGCATTGTCCGATTCCCAGGTTCCCACGGCCACTACCTGGAATCGCACGCGGCAGTACCGCTCGATCATTTTCGACACCGCGGCGAACTGCTCCCGCAACCGCTTTTCCCACGTGCGGCGAACCGCCGGCTGCTCGTCATCCACCAGCAGCTTCACCGGCACCACTGCCGCTTGGGGCGGACGGCCGTCCGCATTGACGTGCAGCCAGAGACCACCTCCCGACTGCGGAAAGGTAATCTGCTCCAGCCGGATGTCGTCCGCCTTCTCGACGAAGTAATAGATCGTGTCGATGTCGAGTTGCTGGTGGTGCTGTTTTTCACCCACGGCAAATGTCACGTCCACCCGATCTGGAACTTGCACCGGCACCAGCTTTCCCGGCCCAAGCGAGTATCGCACGACGGTTCCCCCATACGAGCGCAGGGCAAGCCGCACCGTCTTGTTGCCGCGGTTGGCCAGCACGACCACGGCCGCATCGAGCCGGGCCAAACAGGCCGACAAGCCGATGGCCGCAGCGGCCAGCAGCAAAGCGATACGGAGAAGTCGGGACGAGAACATATAGTCTATTGTCTCGTGGGTCCCCTGGGCATGTCAACACGCGGCCGTGTGGTGTATAGTACATTGTGCAGTCGACGGTCCCATCAACCCGCGAGGCCCCGGATGACCCGAAAAGCCCTGATTACCGGCATCACCGGACAAGACGGCGCCTACCTGGCCGAGTTCCTGCTGGGAAAAGGCTACGAAGTGCATGGGATGGTCCGCCGCTCCAGTACGGAGAGTTTCGAGCGGATTGGCCACCTGCAAGACCTGATCTCGCTGCATCAGGCCGACCTGTTGGACCAGTTGTCGATCATCACGCTGATGCAGGAGATCGAGCCCGACGAGGTGTACAACCTGGCGGCCCAGAGCTTCGTGCCCACCAGTTGGTTGCAGCCGCTTCTGACCGGCGAGTTCACCGCGTTGGGTGTTACCCGAATGCTGGAAGCCATCCGGCTGGTTAATCGGCGGATCCGCTTTTACCAGGCCAGTTCCAGCGAGATGTTCGGCAACGTGGCCGAAGAGCCGCAAAGTGAAAACACGCCCTTCTACCCGCGCAGCCCGTACGGCGTGGCCAAGGCGTACGGCCACTTTATCACGGTCAACTACCGCGAGAGCTACGACATTTTCGCCTGTTCGGGAATTCTCTTCAATCACGAGTCGCCCCTGCGTGGCAAGGAGTTCGTCACGCGAAAGATCACCGATGCCGTGGCCCGAATCAAGCTGGGCGTGCGCAGTAAACTCAAGCTGGGGAACCTGGACGCCATGCGCGATTGGGGGTTTGCCGGCGATTACGTCAAGGCGATGTGGATGATGCTCCAGCAAGACAAGCCGGACGACTACGTGGTGGCCACGGGCCAAAAGCACTCGGTCCGCGACTTCGTGGAATTAGCGTTCGCTCATGCGGACCTCGACTGGCAGGACCACGTCGAGATCGACCCGAAGCTGATACGACCGGCCGAAGTCAACACCCTGCGCGGCAACGCCGGCAAGGCCCGATCGGTGCTGGGTTGGCAGCCCGACGTCTCTTTCCCCCAACTCGTCCAAATGATGGTCGACGCCGACCTCGAGCGTATCCGCCTGGAAGTTGCCGAACAGACGCCGGCGTGTGGCAGCGACACCGACTCTGACGGCTAAGCGCGGAAAACGCCAAACATACTCCGGCAGTGTTCCATGCGAAACGAACCTTATCGGACGACGCTCTGCGGATGGGGCCGCTATCCGGTGGTCTCGGGGCTTGAAGTGAAGTCGGAAGACCTCGAGCGGATTACCGAGACGGCCGGCTTGTGTCGCGGGCTGGGGCGGTCGTACGGCGATAGCTCGCTGCCGGCGGACGAAAACTCGCCGGTGGTCAACACCACACTGGCCGATCGGTTGCTGGCGTTCGATCCGGACACTGGGCTGCTGCGGGCCGAGGCGGGCGCGTCGCTTGAGATGCTCAACCGGGTGTTCCTCCGCCGGGGCTGGTTTGTTCCCGTCTCGCCCGGCACGCAATTTGTTACGCTCGGCGGCATGGTTGCATCCGACGTGCATGGCAAGAACCACCACGTGGACGGCTGCTTCGGCGAGCACGTAACGGGCCTGAAACTTCGCGTGGCCGACGGGCGGATCGTCGAGTGTTCGCCCTCCGTGGAGCCCGAGTTGTTTTGGGTAACCGTTGGCGGCATGGGGCTGACCGGCCACATTCTCGAAGTCGAGTTTGCCATGCGGCGGATTCCTTCGCCCTGGATTTGGCAGGAGACCGAGCGGATTCCAAATTTGGATGCCATGATAACGGGCCTGAAGGAGTCGGCCGCGTCGTGGCCGATGACCGTGGGCTGGGTCGACTGCCTCGCCCGGGGAGAGAAGCTGGGGCGCGGCATCCTGATGAAAGGTCGCTGGGCCCGCCCGGACGAAGCGCCTGATAGGCCACCCGGGCTGAAGCGGCGGATCAACGTCCCCTTCGAGCCGCCCGGCTGGGTCCTGTCGCGTTGGAGCATGAACTGCTTCAATCGGCTGTACTACGCAAAGCACTTCCGGCACGTCCGCAAGAGCATCGTACACCCGAGTTCGTTTTTCTATCCGCTGGATGCGATCGGCCGGTGGAACATGATCTACGGCCGGCGTGGCTTCACCCAATACCAGTGCGTGCTACCGCACGCGGAGGACAACGGCCCGGCGCGGCGACTGCTGGAGTTGTTTGCCTCCCAGGGCGGGGCATCGTTCCTTTGTGTAATCAAGGACTGCGGCGCGGAAGGCCGCGGCATGATCTCCTTCCCCCGGCCGGGAATCTCCATCGCCATGGACTTCTCGGTGCATCTGAACATCCAGAATACGCAATTCTTGGTCGACCGGCTCAATGAATTGGTCATCGACGAAGGCGGGCGGATCTACCTGACCAAGGACACCTTCACTCAGCCGGAACATTTCGGCACAATGGAGCCGCGATTGGGGGCCTTTAACGCCGTGCGCCGGAAATGGGACCCCGACGGAAGGATTCGCAGCGCCCAGTCGGTCCGCTTGTTGGGAGACACGCAATGAAGGTCGTACTGTTCGGAGCGACGAAGGGCATGGGCCGCGAGTTGGCGCGGCTTTTCGCCAAACGGGGCGACCGGCTGTTTCTGCTGGGACGTTCGCCGGAACATATGGAACCAAGCGCCCGGGACCTTGAAATCTGGGGGGCCGAGCGGCCGGTGAAGACGGCCGTCTGCGATCTTCTGAAGCCGGAGGGTTTTGGCCCGGCACTGGACGAGGCGGTCCGAGAGTTGGACGGGATGGACGCGGTGGTCGTAACGGCCGGGCTGTTCGCCACTCAAGAGCGGCTCGAGGAAGATCAGCAGTTGGCCGCCCAGGTACTTGCAGCCGATTTCACCAACACGGTGTTGTTCTGCGAAGAGGCCCGGCGACGCCTGCTGGCCGGTGGAGGCGGTACGCTGGCGGTGTTCAGTTCGGTGGCCGGCGAACGGGGTCGCAAGCCGGTGGTTTTGTATGGTTCGGCCAAGGCTGGCTTGTCGCGATACTTGGAAGGGCTGGACCACAAGTTTCGCTCGGCCGGGCTCAAGACGGTTTGCGTGAAGACGGGATTCGTCACCACGGCCATGACCGTCGGGCTAACGCCGCCGCCGATTGCCGGCCGGCCCGACGAGAT
>JAUWJC010000146.1 GCA_030607895.1 Pirellulales bacterium | reverse complement strand
GGGACAAGCAGGAGAAAGTCGACACCCGACTGGAAGTCGTGCCGGTCCGCTACGTTACCCAACTGGCTTTGGACAAGCCGATGTACCAGCCGGGCGAGACGGTCTACTTCCGCTCGCTTACGCTCTCGCGGTTCGGGCTGACTGCCGGTCGGCCGATGCCGGTCCACTTCGAGATTCTCGGGCCGAAAAAGGGACCAGGTTTAATTTGCCGGAACGGCCCGAAGGGTGCTTCGCACAAATTAAACCTGGTCCCTTTTTCGGCCGAAGGCGTAACCGAACGGGGCGTCGGCAGCGGAGCATTTCAGATTCCCGACTCGCTGGCTGGCGGCCAGTATACTCTGGTGACACGGAGTCTCGACGAAGCGTTTCCCGAGGAGCGGCGCTCTTTCTTCATCCGCCGCTACCGGTTGCCGCGGCTGAAGAAGGAGTTGGAGTTTGTCCGCGACAGCTACGTGCCGGGCGAGCGGGTGGTGGCCGATTTCTCGGCCGAGCGGGCCGAGGGTCCTCCGGCGGCCAAAGCCCGGCTGAAGGTGATCGCCACGGGCGACGGCCAGGTGGTCCATCGCGACGACTCGCAAGCATCGGCCGACGGCACCTTTCAAGTGGAATTCAACTTGCCCGGAAAAATCGACCGCGGCGACGGGCAACTGGTCGTGGTGGTCGACGACGGCGGTACCCGGGAAACGATTGCCAAAACGATCCCGATCAACCTGGGAAAAGTCGAGGTGCGTTTCTATCCGGAGGGCGGCGAGTTGGCGGCCGGATACCCCGAGGGCGAGCGGACCCGGCCCCTGGAAAACCGCGTCTACTTCACCGCCCGAGATCCGCTGGGGGAACCCGTGCAGCTTGTTGGGAAAATCGTCGATAGCCGCGACAAGGCCGTTGCCGCTGTCGAGACCACGCACGAAGGGATGGGGGCGTTCAGCTTCAGACCGGTGCCGGGGGAAAAGTACCGATTGAAAATCGAGACGCCGGCCGGTGTCGACGACGAGCCGAAACTGCCCGATCTCTCCAGTTCGCAAGAGATCGTGCTGACGACGGGACTCGGTGTGTTCGAGCCGGGCGTGCCGCTGGAGTTCAACGTGCAGTCGGTCGAGGCCGGGTTGCCCCTGGTTGCCGCCGCCTGGTGCCGCGGCGTGCCCGTCGGACAACAGGCCTTCGCCACGCAAACCGGGCCTAATCCGGTGGCCGTCACGCTGCCGGACGAGGTAAGCGGAGTGATCCGGCTGACAATCTACGACTATCGTACGAACCAACCCAAGCCGCTGGCCGAACGGCTCGTCTACAGGCGGCCCAAGCGGCGGTTGCAGGTTAGCGTTGCCGGGCAGAGCCAGCGGTACTCGCCGGGCGAGAAGGTCGAGTTGTCGTTTCAGGTGACCAACGAGGCGGGCGAGCCGGTGCCGGCTGCCTTGGGTGTGTCGGTAACCGACGACTCGCTTCTGAACCTGGCCGACGACGACACCCCGAAAATGCCCACTCATTTCCTGCTAACCACCGAGGTAAAGAATCCGGAAGACGAGAACCCTGAAAACCTCGAAGACGCCGATTTCTACCTCTCCGACGACCCCGAGGCGGCCGTTGCATTGGATCTGCTGCTGGGAACCCAGGGCTGGCGGCGGTTCGTCGAGAAGACACTCCAGGAGTTGAAAGAGGAAGGTCGCGACGACCAACAGATCGCTCGACTGATTGCCTTGGGCGGCAAGGCCGATCCGCCGGCCATGTTCGATAACCTGGGAAAAATCCGCGCCAAGTATGAAAAGAGTCTGGCCGACTACCGGGCCGAACGAACCAGGGTGCTTAACACTTTGACTACGGTGAGTTTCTTCGGCGGCATTGGGCTGGTGCTGCTGGTGGCCATGCTGGCACTTCTGAACGTCGCCCACGGACTGCGGCTTTGGGTCCCGGCGCTGGTGACGGCCACGGCCTGCCTGGGCGTCGGTGCGATTTTGATGAATCCCCGCCGTTTGAAATCGGGTACCGACGGCGCCGTCGCCTTCGCCCCGTTCAACATGGCCCCGGCCGACGTTTCAAAGGTTGTCGATGAAGCCGAAGGTGGCGCGGCCGAGGAACGCGAGAAACCCGGGGACGCATTGCGCGGAGCCGAAGAAGACGAAAAGGCCACCCAGATGCCGGCTGGAGCCGGAAAGGACCTCAAGAAGCTGACCGAACTCCGTCGGCCGGGCCGTAAGAAGAAAGCAAGAAAACGCGAACCGGCCTTGGAAGAAGCCGCCGAAGACCCGGACAAGGAACTCGCCCACCGTCGCTTCACCATCCGGCAGTACGCCCACAAGCACGTACCGGGACCGCCGGGCGTTAGAACCGATTTCACCGAAACACTGTGTTGGAATCCGCTCCTACTGGCCGATGCCGACGGCCGGGCAAGCGTCGAGTTCGAGTTGTCCGACGCGGTTACCGAGTTCCGCGTGCTGGTCGACGCCCATGCCGACGGGCGGATCGGCACGGGCGAGGGCGAAGTCGTCTCACGAATCCCGTTCAACCTCCAGCCCAAAATGCCCCTGGAAGTTACTGCCGGCGACCTGATCCGGCTGCCTTTGGCCGTGGTCAACGATACCGACAAATCGCTGCCGGTCGAGTTGACTCTGGAACACGGCCCGTTGGTCAAGCTGGACGGTCAGGCCAAGCGGAAACTGAAACTTGAACCCCGGAAGCGCGGCCGGGAATACTTCGTCCTGGAAGTAACCGGACAGAAGGGCGATTGCTCGCTTACCTTCAGCGGCATGGCTGGCAGGCTGGCCGATGCCCTCAAGCGGTCGATAAAGGTCGTTCCGCCCGGCTTCCCCAAGAGTCTTTCCTACAGCGGCCAGATCGACGGCAATCAGGAACTGGTTGTCGACTTGCTCGAGCAGTGGGTACCCGGCTCGTTGGAGATGACGCTCAGCGCGTTTCCCTCCACGCTGGCCGATTTACAGCAGGGGATCAGCAGCATCATGCGCGAACCGACCGGCTGCTTCGAGCAAGCCTCGACGGCCAACTATCCAAACGTACTGGCACTGAACTACATGGAAGAGCACGACGTGGCCGATCCGGCCGTCACGCGGCGGGCGAAGGAACTGCTCAAAAAAGGCTACGCCAAGCTGGTCGGATACGAGTGCAAGAAGAAAGGCTACGAATGGTTCGGCGGCGACCCGGGACACGAAGCTCTGACCGCCTACGGCCTGATGCAGTTCCGCGACATGGCAAAGGTCTACAACGTCGACCAAGAGATGATCCGCCGCACGGCCAATTGGCTGCTGGAACGTCGCGACGGCAAAGGCGGCTTCAAGCGGAACGCCCGGGCGCTGGACAGCTTCGGCCGGGCACCCCAGGACATCACCGACGCCTACATCACCTGGGCGCTTTGCGAGTCGGGTCAGAAAGGAATCGAGGCCCAGATCAAGCACGTCGCCAAGCTGGGTGAAAAGTCGGACGATCCGTACCTGCTGGCACTGGCCGCCGCCAGCGTTCTGAATGCCGGCAAGAAAGCCCAAGGCAAACGGCTCCTGGAGAAGCTGGCCAAGGCCCAAGCCGACGACGGGCACCTGGAGGGCAAGGCCGGCTCGATTACCCGAAGCGGCGGCCAGTCGTTAAAGGTCGAGACCACCGCACTGGCCGCGCTGGCCTGGCTCAAGCTGCCCGAGTTCGCCGCCCAGGCCAATCGGGCGGTCGGCTGGATCGTCAAGAGCCGCCAAGGCTCGGGCGGGTTCGGCTCCACGCAAGCGACGATTCTGGCGCTCAAATCGCTCCTGGCGCACGCCAAGGCCAGCCGTAAAACGGTCAGCGCCGGGAAGCTGATCATCCGCCGCGACGGCACACAAATCGGCGAACGGTCCTTCGGCGCCGGCCGGCAGGAAACCATCACCATCGACGGCCTGGAGACCAAGCTCGAATCGGGCAAGAACAAGCTGGCAATCTCGCTCACCGGCAACAACAAGATGCCCTACGTGCTGGATGTCAGCTTTCGCAGCCGAAAGCCGGCCGGCGATCCCGACTGCCCCGTGCGGCTGTCGACCAAACTTGGAAAGAAGCAAGTCCAGTCGGGAGAGACGGCCGCGTTGGTTGCCCAACTGGTCAACACGACCGACAAAGGCCAGCCCATGACGGTCGCCATCCTGGGCCTGCCCGCCGGACTGGAGGTTCGCTCCGAGCAGCTCGAAGAACTCAAAAAGGCCGGCACTATCGACTACTACGAAACCCGCGCCCGAGAGGTAATCTGCTACTGGCGCTCGTTGGCGCCCAAGAAGAAAGTCGATATCAAGCTGGACCTGATCGCCGCCGTACCCGGCAAGTACACCGGCCCATCTTCCCGGGCCTATCTCTACTACACGGCCGAGCAGAAGCACTGGACCGACCCGCTGGTGGTGGAGATCACCGAAGAATGAGAACCGTCATCGCGCCATGCCCATAAAGCCGCGACCGTTGGTCGCGCCATTTTAGCCGAACTCCGGCGTGACCAGCTTGGGGATTACGCCGCGGTTGTATCCACGGGCAAGCAGCTCGGCGACGGCCTGGCGACCGCGGGGACCGAAATCGAGCGTCCAATCGTTTACATACATGCCGACGAACCGGTCGGCCTCACGGCGATCCAAATCGCGACCGAACCCGAGTGCGTAGTCCAACGCTTCCTCGCGATGCGCCAGTCCGTACTCGATGCTCGCCCGCAGCAGCCGATTCACGTCGCCGATGGTTTCCGGCCCCAGGTCCTTGCGAATGGCGTTGGCGCCTAGCGGCAACGGCAGGCCGGTCTCGTCGTGCCACCATTGACCCGTGTCCAGCACCAGCTTCAACCCGTATTGGGCGTAGGTGAGTTGGCCCTCGTGAATAATCAGCCCGGCGCCGACCGGCTGATCTTTGTACTGCCCGGCCTTCGCGGCATCGAGGATCTCGTCGAACGGCACCACCACGTACGGAAACTCGACGCCCAGGCACATCCGCAGGGCCAGAAAGGCGGTGGTCAGCGTGCCGGGTACGGCAATGGTTATGCCGGCCAGTTCGTCCACGGAGCAGGCCGATCGGGCCACAACCATCGGGCCGTAGCGGTCGCCCATGCTCGCGCCGCAAGGGCACAGCATGTAGATATCGGCCAGATGGGCGTAGGCGTGCAAACTGACGGCCGTCAACTCCAACTCGCCGGAAAACGCCCGGCGGTTGAGTGTCTCGATGTCGACCAACTCGTGCTCGAAGCGGTACTTGCCGGTCGGAATCTTGTCCTTGGCCAGGGCGTAGAACATGAAGGCGTCGTCCGGGTCCGGACTGTGCCCCACGCGGATCAACTGCCGAGGGTCGTTCATGGGATGGTCTCTCGGATGGGTGGTAAATTGCGAAGCCGCAAGCGGCGTTCACGCTTCAACCGAGAAGCTGCCGGCAGCGGTGTCGGCCGGTTCCGAGTTACCCAACTCCCGACACACTCGGCGCCATGTCTGGCGCTCCACTTCAAGCACGCGGATCGCCTCGTCGAGCTTCTCTTCGTCCTGCCCGACGGAGGCATCCAGTAGACCGCGGAACGCGAACAAGTAGACGGCGGCGATCCGCTTGACCAGTTCGGGGTTGGCCTCGCGATTCAGACCGCCGATCAACTCGGTGACGATCTGCTGGCCTCGGATCAGTGCTTCCGAGGCCCGGTTGTTTTCTCCGGCCTTCCAGTGCAATCGGGCACGCTCGGCACGGCGGATGACCCCCTCGATGAGCATCAACTGGAGTTTTTGCGGCGGGGCGGTAAGGACTTCCGTCTCCAGGTAGTCTCCCCCGGGCGAGGACGGCATGGTGCGACTCCTTTCGGGCTTCCGGCAGTCTATGTGCTCTTGATCCAGCTAAGCGGTGCGAGCGGCTGGAGCGATTCGATGACGCTCAGGTTGCTCTGCATTTTTCCGATGGCTTCTTCCATGCGGTAAAACTGTGTGTAGAGACGTTCGCGCTGGGTGTCGAGCCGTTCGTTCAGTCGGTCGATTCGGGCCTGGTTCTGTTCGATTTTGCTTGCCAGGCTATCGCAGCGGCTCATCAACAAAGACGTCTCATCACCGCCAAGTTGGTCGATCATGGCGCCGATTTTGTCCGCGACCCCCGTGTCTTCGGCGATAAAGAACTCTTTGACCGCCTCCGGATCGGCCGCGTACTTGGTGTCCAGCTTGGACCGGCTGAACGTGAGCGTTCCATCCGTCTGTATGTCGATTCCGATCTGGGCCAGCGATTGGATCGATCCGGCGCCAAAGAATCGCCCGCTCAGCAGGTAGGAGAAATCGGTATCCAGCCGCAACGCCGTGGAGTCTCCCGTAAGTAGCGAGGCTATCTCGGTCTCCGTGTTGTACTCGGTCAGTTCGAGCAGTTTTTCGCGGAAGGAGTTGTACTTCGCGACCATGCTCTCCACGGTATCGACCAGATCGTCGTTAGTTTCGGTAACAGTGACGGTTACGGGGCTGGTCGAAGCCTCTTTGATTTGCAGCGAAACGCCCGAGAGCACGTCGCGGAATGAATTGGAGGACGACGTAACCAGCACGCTCGACGCAGCGGAGCTTGCCTGGCCGAACACCAGCATGGCGTCCCGAGCGTGGACCGTCTCTTCCATCGAGAAGCCCAACTCGGACGTATCGAAGACCAATTGGCCGGCCTTGCCCGCCCGGTCGCTGGACAGCGATAGCCGGTACGGTTTGCTGGAGCCGTCGCTGAAGATGGTGGCCGTCATGCCGGCGCCCGCTTCGTTTATTTTCGTAGCGAGGTCTTCAAGCGACTCGTCTTCGTTTAGTTCGATTGTGCAAGTGGTGGTTCCGTCGATAACCTGGGTAGTCTGGCCGCCGAACTCGATTTCCTCCACGTCACCCAACAGGTACAGGTCCCTTGCCGCGGTCGAGTTTCCTTCCTTCACTTCGAGGGCGCCCGAGCCATGGGCCGTGTCGCGGATGCGGATGCCGTTGCCGCTATCGTTGATTTCCGCGCGGACACCCAACGAGAGCCGATTGATCTGACATATCACGTCGCCGATGGTCTGAATATCGTCGTCGTCCAGATCGAGCTTCTTGGTAATACCGGCCGTGTCGACAATGGTGATTGTTCCTCGGCCGACTCCAACCCCGCCGTTGAGGTCGTCCAGCGTCGTGGCATGGCCGATCACTTGCAGGTGCATGTCGCCGCTGGAGACCGAGTCGACGGCGTCGTCGACGGCGATCCCCAGCCGCTCGGCCGTCGAGGTCACCGCGTCGCCGTTGGCCACGATCAAGTTACCGGCCGAACTTCCCGTCGTATCGGTCAGAACGATGCCGGTTCGGGCGTCGCCCAGCCCGGCGACGATGCCGACCGAAGCATCGTTTATGGCGTCGATTACCTCTTCGAGCGTGTCGGCACCGGCCAGATCGACGGTGTCCGAAGCGCCGCTCCGGTCGGTCAGGTCCAGAAGCCCCAACTGGCCCAGCCCATCGCCGCCCGAGAGGCTGGAAAGCAAAACCGTCTTTGCACCACCCAGGATTCGTCGTCCGGAAATTACGCCGTCGACGGCCTGGCCATCGAGGCCCAGATCTGCCAGCGCGGTCGAATCGTAAAGCGATTCGAGTTCAAAGGTTCCCGAGCCGGTGGTCAGGTCGGTGATGATTAGCCGATCGCCGTCGGGGGCGATTTCAACTTTGAGCTTGTCGGGCTGGGCCTCGTTGATTACCGCGATGATCTCGCCCAGGGTTGTCTCTTCGTCGACCTCGGAACTGCCCTCGACAATTGGGGACAGGTCGATCTGGCCGGTGGTGCCGTCGCGCAGTTCGTACTCGACATCCTCCAGCACGCGATCTGTTAGCACGCCGCCGCCGTCACCAAGCACGTCCAGGCTGATGTCGTCGTAGAGGCGGATCATGTCCAGGCCGTCGGCCGTGTTTTGGGCAACGTCGATTCCGCCGAGCCCCAACGATTGGGCCGTGGTTCCGCCGGCCACCTCCTCGCCCTTGAGGTTCGAGGCAGTCTGGCCCGTGTTGTCGATCAGGCGGAACCCATCGGCCCGGGCGACGGCCGTAATGTCGATTGTCGCGTTGTCGTTGATCGCTTCGAGCACGTCGTCGACGGTTTGAACGGTGGATAGATCAATTTCGGCGCTGGCGCCGCTACGGTCGGTAATGCGAATCTTACCGCGGACCACTCCCTGGCCGCCGCCAAAATGTTCCAGTTGGGCCGATCGCTCGAGATGGCCGCCAAAGCGAAACGTCAGCGTGCCGGGTCCGATCGGGTCGGTTTTGGTCTTGAATCCAGAGCTGAGCAACTGCTGCGTTTGAACCACTCTGAGCGGGGTGAATTGATAGCTTCCCTTGGGTGGCTGGCCGATTACAGTCGCCGATAGGACATCCGGATTGCTGCTGGTGACCGCCCGCTTGTTGTAAAGGGCTTCGCCCCCCAGCTTGTCGCTAGTGAACTTGATACCCAACAGTGCCGCCGACAGGCCGGTAAGCGCGATCTGCTCGCTTTCCAGCACACTGGTCCGATTGATGAGCATGTCGCGCGGCCTGGCGGCCAGCGCCATGAGCTGGTCAACGGTGTCGCCGATCGGCATTCCGGTGATCAGGCCGATGTTGGTTTGGATACGTCCCATGGGCGTGCTTGCTTGCGACAAGAAAAGAGGAAAGCCAGCCTGTCATGTCAAGATATAATCGACCGGCAAACTACGGAAGAATTAGCAATTCTCCGCTTTGTGAGGGCAGGCGGCGGAAAACCGGTGGGAATACTATCCATTTGATGATTGTGCGTGGAGTGAGTGTAGAGACAGTTGTAGGGTGGGTTGAAGTAAGAAACCCCACCGGGGAGAAAAGCCAAAAACCATGG
>JAUWJC010000473.1 GCA_030607895.1 Pirellulales bacterium | reverse complement strand
CTCAGTTACTGACTACTGATAACTGATAACTGATAACTCCATCCCAAAACCGCAGTTTGTGACCGCGTCGAGTATACTACGAACGGGTTCGCAGCGAACGAGCTGAATTGTCAAAGACCTGATGAGCAGCGATATACTGCTCCAACGTGGACAAATGTATCACACCGCGCGGCCAATTTCAAGATCGGGAATTGTGCCAGCCCGAAAAAGGGACCAGGTTTAATTTGCCGGAACGGCCCGAAGGGTGCTTCGCACAAATTAAACCTGGTCCCTTTTTCGGCCCGAGCAATCGCCGATTCTACCCGGACGTGAACGGTCACCGTCTGAGAATCAATCATCGACACGGTCGTTTCGCCCTCACGTTCCCCCTTTCTCCTACTTCCTCTTTTTCCCTTCTCCTTTTCCCTCTCCACGCATCACCGGCAGGATCGGCTTGGAATCGCTCGCGCCGACGACCGAATCGTTGCGGTGGGTGCCGGCGGCGACGAAGCCGTCGTCGTTAAGGAAGAAATCGTCGGCTTGAGGGTTGGGTCTGGGCGAGGTGACGAATCGAACTTGTCCATTCTCGAACAGTACGTTCTGACCGCGGCCGCCGTGGTTGGCGCTTTGACGGCCGGGCAGATGTTTACTCGGGGCGTCGGCCATCATCGCGAAGTTTTCCCGGCCGATGTTCTTCGTACCGTGGTAGTGCCCACCCGACATGTGCCCCAAGTTGTATCCATAACTGCCGCCCATCGTGCGACGTAAACGTTCGAGTTGTTCGGCCGTGGTGGTTGCCCGAATCTCCTCTAGCGTGGGAACGCGAAAGTGCCGGTCTTCGGCCAACGTCGACGCCGGGCATACTACTCGCCGCGGCTCGTTTAGAAACCCGGCACTCACCAGTGTGGGTGCATAGAGTCCGGCGGCCGCCAGTTTTCCCTGGGTGGGAATGTGCGGGAAGAAGCCATGGTGCTGTTGGCTATACTGGGTCAGCGCCATGCCGATCTGCCGCAGGTTGTCTTGGCAAGCCATCAGTCTGGCTTGGACGCGGCTTCTTTGCACGGCCGGCACAATCAGCAACACGGCTGCCACGAAGATGCCAATCGCCACGGCCATATTTTGCCACCGCACGCGGTTGATCCAGGCCGGCGGGGCACCACTGGAGATGATCGTCGGTCGTGAGGCCGCCGGTTCGACCACTTGCGAGACCGGCTGAACCGGCTCCCGCGATTGCGCGGCGACGAAGCGACAGGTTCGGGCGGCAAGGTCGACGGGCGGTGAGAAGTCTTCCCGGCTCGCCTCGAGCGGCTTCATCCCGCCCCGCAACACGGCCAGGTCCCGACGCAAGTCGGCCTCGCTTTGCAGGTGCGTTTCGACCAACTCCCGTTCGGCGTCGTCCAGGGCCCCAAGAAGGTAACCGAGCAAATGTTCTCGGGCGGAATCAGTCATCTTGGACAATGTCAGTTTGGGTTAGCGCTTCGCCCAGCTTGTGGACGGCACAGTGGAGTCGGCTTTTGACGGTTCCGACAGGGATCGACAAAATGTTGGCCGCCTCGCGATACTTTAGCCCTTGATAGTAAACCAGCAAGACCACTTGTTTGAGCAACTCGGGGAGTTGGTCCACGCCGTGACGCACGGTCCGACCGAGTTCGGCCGACTCGGACTGCTCGACCGGCCCCGGCTCGCCACTGTCGAACAACTCGATCAAGGCCGCCACGTCGTCTTCGCCGTTGCCGCCAGGTCGGCGATCCAGGCTAACCATTTTGTGCCGCCGGTTGCGTCGTTGCAAGTCGATCGCCTGGTTGGTGGCAACCGTGTACAGCCAGGGCCGTACTCTCCGACCCGACTCGAACTGGTCGCACTTGAGGTGGACCTGCAAGAACGTGGTCTGAAAGGCGTCCTCGGCCATCTGGGCATCGCCCAAGTAACGCCGAAGATAACTGTATAACTCTCCTTCGTAGCGATGCACCAACTGCTCGAATGCCCGCCGGTCCCCGCGCTGCTGGTACTCCAGCAGCAGATCCTCATCCGTCCACTCGGCGGAGGGGATACGGTCGGCTTCGGGCGGTTGGCTCTGGTCGATCGTGCTGTTCATTATCGATACGAATCCACGTGCGGGAGAGTTCGTTCTGCCTGGCCGAAAAAGGGACCAGGTTTAATTTGCCGGAACGGCCCGGAGGGTGCTTTGCACAAATTAAACCTGGTCCCTTTTTCGGCTCTACAGGAAATAGTTGCCGTCACGGCCGGTAATCCTGCGGACAAACTCCCCCAGCCTTATTTTACCAAGGCGTCGGCTTCTTCAGCCGCGGAAAACGGTACGAGATATCGAAAGTAGGAGAAGTTCGCTGGCATGTTGCCGGCTGCAACCCCGTGGAAATGCAACTGGCGTGCCCAATCGACAAAACCGGCGGCAACAGCGCGGTCGGCAGGTTCGCCGTGGCACAATTAACTCATGCCAGCAACCCGGCTTAGGGCATTCGCCAAGAAAACATCCCCGCCGAGAACCGGTGCATGACCGTGGCGAGATTGGCCTGAAACTTCTTCCGTCCGTTACAGCCGGCAGCCTGGCGGAGGGGACATGCGTAAAATAGGGAAGTTGCAGACCTTGGCTGCAGCAATCCGAGCCAAACCGCATGTTCCCAAGATGAGGCTGCGTTCCGACCCAACCGACTGCCAAAATGGCAGGCCCCCCCTACTTGGCCAGCTTGGCCAAGCACTCTTCCATGTATTGGATGCTCTCGCGTACCAGCCGTTCGATGCCCGGCGTGTAGTCGAACAATTCGACCGAGACCCAACCGCGGTAGTCCACTTCCCCCAGGGCCTCGAGGATCGGCATGAAATCGACATCCCCGAAGCCGGGGCCCTGTAGGTTGGCATCGTTGGCGTGGAAATGGGCCAGCATGGAATGGTGCCGGCGGATCAGTTCGGCAATGGGTGTCGATTCGCTCGACATGGCCTTGCAGTCCAGGTGCAGCCGGACCTGCGACGAGCCTATCATCTCGGCCAACTCCACGGCAACGTCGGCCGTCTGCATGAAGTCGGTTTCCGAGGGTGCCAACGGTTCCAGCGCGATTGTCACGTCGGTCTCTTCCAATACCGGCACGACGGCACCAAACACATCGGTCGCGTACTTCATCGCCTCGTCGTGAGTGACTCCCGGCAGGAGGTTCCGTTGCTGGGGCGAGCCGCAGACCATGACTCCCGCGCCCAGGTCGGCACAGAATCGGGCGAGATGGCCGAAATACTCGGACGTTTTGCGGCGGACCTCGGCGTCGGGGCTGGTCATGTAGAACCCTTCGGTCTTGGCCAGCAGCCAATGCGCGCCGACGATCTCCAGACCGGCTTGGTCCGCCTGCCGACGGACTTCCGCCCGCCGGGCCGACGAGATGTCGGTCACGTAGTCGGAGATCGTGAACGGGGCGATTTCCAGCCCCGTGTATCTGCATTCGGCCGCGAAGGCGAACGCCCGATCAAACGGCCAGTCCTGAAACGTCTCGTTACAGATGGCGAGCTGCATGGATTTCATGTAGTTGCTGATTTCTAGGAAGGATTGAGGTTGCCCGGCCGGTGTTAGGCGGCTGCGTACGAGTGGCCCGTATCGTACCATGAATCGGAAGTTGGGCCAGCTAGGCGGGATTATTAACTAGGCGCGACGCGCCAGTTATGAAGTTGCGCGTTTCGACACTAGCCCGACGCGCCAGCGAGGGGCGCTACGGTGGACGTAGATCCAAGTGTAACCGTGG
>JAUWJC010000015.1 GCA_030607895.1 Pirellulales bacterium | reverse complement strand
TAACACTCTACAGCATATACTTGAGCATCCGCCGACGCAAAGCAACCCCGAAAAGGCGAAAAGACAGGGAAAAGCACCGAGATCGCCTGCCTGAAGGGGAGGCTCAGCGGATCATATACTTGAGCATCACGAAAACCGCTGCCATAACTCCTTGATCAGGCATACGTTAGAGAAAATCCAACCGGATTTTGCGACAATAGAGACAAACTGTGTAAGGCCTGTTCATCCGGTGGTCGCGCACGGGACCATAGAAATGCGGTTTTCCGAAACTTCCAGCGCGACCACCGGTCGCGGCTTTATGTCAGCGCGGGTGCAGCGAAACCCCGGCGGCTTTTCGTAGGCCCATGACTTGATTGCACAACTGGCAGAGAGTACAACTGTTAGTCAGACGATGTGACGGACGATTATTGTCCCCTGCACAACCTGCATGGCGATAAGCGGAAACGTGACAACTTAACCGAAAGGGACTGATCATGCACCGCCGGTTTTTATCTTGTTTGGCCCTGGGCGCAATTCTGGGGCCCAGTGTCGTCCTCGGCGCGGGCCGGGCCGCGCCTACCAGCAAGCCAATTAACTTCGTGTTCTTCCTCGTCGCCGACTTGGGGTACATGGATATCGGAGCGAATAATCCCGATTGCTTCTACGACACACCCAACGTCGACCGGCTAGCGCGTAGCGCAATGCGTTTCACCAATGGCTACGCGGCATGTCCGGTCTGCTCGCCGACGCGTTTGAGCATTATGACAGGCAAGTACCCCAGCCGCACTGATGCGACCAATTGGTTTTCGGGCAAGAGGGCTGAGCGTTTTGCTCCCGCGCTGTTGCACGATCGCATGGATTTGGAAGAGGTCACGCTGGCCGAGGCGCTAAAAGAGCACGGCTACGCCACTTTCTTCGCGGGCAAGTGGCATTTGGGTCCGACCGAGGAGTTCTGGCCGGAACGGCAGGGATTCGATGTCAACAAGGGAGGTTGGAAACGCGGCGGGCCGTACGGTCCGGGCAAATACTTCGTGCCCTACGGAAACCCAAGACTGGAGGACGGCCCGCCGGGAGAGCATCTGCCCGATCGCCTGGCCACTGAAACCTGCCGGTTCATCGAACAACACAAGGAAGGTCCGCTGCTGGCTTACCTGTCGTTCTATTCGGTCCACACTCCGTTGATCTCGCGGGACGACTTGAGAAAGAAATATCGAGCCAAGGCCGAGAAATCGGGATTGCTCGACAAAGAGCAGTTTGCCGAAGAGGAGCAGAATTTCCTCACCAAGCGCCCCCGCAAGGTGCGCGTCGTGCAGAACCACGCGGTCTACGGTGGCATGGTCGAGGCAATGGATCAGGCGGTCGGCAAAGTGCTCGACAAGCTCGACCAATTGGGGCTGGCCCGAAACACCGCGGTGTTCTTCACGTCTGATAACGGCGGCTTGTCGACGAGCGAGGGATCGCCTACCTGCAACCTGCCACTGCGCGGCGGCAAGGGCTGGCTGTACGAAGGTGGGATTCGCGAGCCGTACTTGATCCGATGGCCCGGCGTGACTTCGCCCGGAACCACCTGTAATGTGCCGGTCATCAGTACTGACTTCTATCCGACGATTCTGGCCATGGCCGGCCTGCCGCCAAGGCCCAAGCAGCACAAAGACGGCCGTTCGCTGGTGCCGCTGCTAAAGGGCGACAAGACGCTCGCCCGCAAAGCGCTTTACTGGCACTATCCCCACTACGGCAACCAAGGCGGATTTCCCGGCGGCGCGATCCGCATGGGCGATTGGAAGCTGTTGGAGCGGCTCGAGGACGGCCGCGTCCACCTCTACAATCTTGCCGAAGACATCGGCGAGAAGAACGACCTGGCCGACAAGAACCCTCGGCTCGTCAAGCGTATGCGCCGGAAGCTGCACGCATGGTACAAGGAAGTGGACGCGAAGTTCCTCCGACCAAAGGAGACTACACCCGACGGGCCGAAACCCTGGCGGCCGTCCGACCTCTCGATCAGCGTGGAAAAGCCGTAGCCGCTGACGGGGTAAGGAACAGAAGGAAACAAAGGAAACGAAGAATTCAGGCGAGTACAATGTCCTGGAAAGTCTGATAGTGACAAACGACAAGCCGCCAGAGAGCAAGCATGTACTATTGGCAATACGAGCATGGACCGTGATTTTAAGGAGTAATTCTTTGGTCCATCGTCGTGGGGTTTCGGTGGCCATGACAACGGTACGAACCCCACGGACCTAGCGCGGCTTTCGGCCGCAACCAGATACCGGGCCGACACGGCCCGGCTCGGACATGCGCGTAACTTGCGCGCGTGTTGAGACGCAAAACTCTATACAGGAAAGACACACCCTCATGAACAGGCCTCTGATTTATCTCATCCTTGCAAGTGCCATGCTTGTCAGTGAGACCAGAGCTGAAGACTCGAACGAAGTCCGGATGTGGCCGGATTCCGCTCCCCTGGCAAAACGGAACCTGGTGTTTGCTTTAGACGGTGGTGCCTTTGTTCGCGTGGACGTGTTGGGGCAGCGACTTTTCCGTATCCGCCACGGCAAAACCAAGCAGTGGACTGAATCCGGGCTTAACCGCTACGGCGTTTTCACCAGAGTCTTTCCGAAAGTCGCGTTTGAACAAACTGAAGCCAATGGTGTCTATACGCTCATCACCAAACAGGCGAGATTAACCATCAGCCGCAAGGACGGGGCAATCGCCCTGGCTGCCGCCGACGGAAAGGTGCTGACACAACAGGCCGCCCCGGTCTACGAAGCCAACGGCGGATATGGTGTCCGTTTTACGTTGACCAAGGAAGAACGTCTCTATGGATTAGGTGATGTCAGCCGCGAGAACATCATGCGCCGGGGCGGTGTTTATGAGGTCTGGGTGCGCAACGTAAAATCCTACATCCCGATTCCCGTCGTGTTGAGCAACCGGGGATGGGGCCTGCTGATGAATACCACCTGGCGCAACACCATCGACATCGGCAAGAGCGATCCGAACCGGATCATCTGTACCGCCAAGCGGAGCAATCTCGACTATTACCTGTTTTGCGGTCCGGATTACCGGAGCCTGCTCGACACGTACACGTCGCTGAGCGGGCGGCCCGCACTGTTGCCGATTTGGGGGTACGCATTCACTTATGTCTGCAACCAGAATATTGATGCTTTCAATTTGATAAACGAGGCACTTACCTTCCGCCGCGCGGGCATGCCGTGCGATGTCATCGGCCTGGAACCCGGGTGGATGTCCAAATGCTACGCCTCCACACCCGCCAAGAAGTGGCACCCCCAGCGTTTCCCGATCCCCAAATGGGCGTCCAAGGGACCGCACACCTTTCTCGGCGCGCTTAATCGCAAAGGATTCAAACTCAGCCTCTGGCTCTGTTGCAACTACGATTTAGGCGTTTACGAGGAACAACAACTGGCCGGACTGAAACCGACCGCGGCATCGGGCACCAAAACTACCGTAACGGAAGGCGATCCCGACGACTTTGAAAAGGATGAGCGTCTGAACAAACCGGCCGGCGTGAAGGAAAAAAACGTGCCGAAACAAAACGCGCCGCGGGAACTAGAGCCCTGGTTCGATCATCTCAAAAAGTTCGTCGATCAGGGTGCCGCTGCGTTCAAACTCGACGGCTCCGCACAGGTTATAGAACACCCCACGCGTAAATGGGGTAACGGCATGACCGACGAGGAAATGCACAACCTCTATCCAGTGATTTATGCGAAACAGATGGCTCGCGGGTTCGAAAACCACGCCAAGCGGCGTTCCATGATTTACTCGGCCGGAGGCTACGCGGGTGTCCAGCAGTTTGTCGCGACTTGGGCGGGCGATACGGGTGGCGGCGCCAAACCGTTGGCTTCCATGTTGAATCTTGGGTTTTCGGGCCATTCCAACCACTCCTGCGATATGGATGTCTTCAGCACCGAAGGCATTCACTTCGGATTCTTGCAAACCTGGGCCCAACTGAACAACTGGGCCTATTGGCGCCAGCCCTGGTTACTCACGGACGATCAGGTCGCCACGTTCCGCAAGTACGGCCAACTGCGCTACAAGCTACTTCCGTACCTCTACTCGACCGCGGCCGAGGCCGCCCTGACCGGTTATCCGGTCATGCGGGCGATGTCCATGGTTTATCCGGATGATCCGACTTGGGATACACGGATGAAACAATACATGCTGGGCGACTTCCTCTTAGTCTCAGTCTTTTCCAAAGACATTCGCCTGCCGAAAAGCACCTGGATCGACTTCTTCAGCGGCAAGCGAACAAACGGGCCGACGACGCTTCCGGTCACGCTTGGGTCTACGAAAGGCGGTGCGCTGCTGGTGAAAAGCGGTGCCATCATTCCCACCTGGCCGGCTTGCGATCATGTCGAAAAGGGCTGGTCGCCCGAGGTCGGATTGCTCGTCTATCCGGCGGCACGCAGTAGCTTCACTCTGTACGAAGATGACGGCGAAAGTCTCGGCTACCACAAAGGCGAATTCGCACGGACGCGTCTGACCTGCGAAACAGCCGGAAAGGTCGTCAAGCTGACCATCGGCGGCCGGGAAGGCAGCTATGCCGGCATGCCCGCAACACGCGACTTCACGGCGACAATCCATTTGCCGGCCCGTCCAAAAACCATCGCACTTGACGGCAAAGCCGTGACGGACTATCGGTGGAACGGCACGGCCTCTGCCGCCGCCATCAAGATTCCCGCCTGCGGCAAGGCACCGAGAATCTTGACGTGCGAATGATCCGAGGTCCAGATACCAGAGCCACGGCTACAGTGTGTACTGCGGAATCTTAATCAACTCGCCGTCTTTCAGGGCCGACTGGTGAGATACGACGCCGGCAACGGTCATGTTGAGTGCCCAGACGACATCGACCAGCGGCTTGCGATTTTCGAGTATCGACATGACGAACTCGTTGCCCAGGTAGCCGTGCGAGCCGCCGTGTCCGCCGGGAGCTACGCCGGGCGGCAGGGGCGGTTTCTTCAGATTCGGCAGCTTCTTCACAAGCCCTTTGTAGTTCACGCCGCTCATCGAGCCCTTCTGGCCGCGAACTCGACCCACCTCGCCTCCGTAACCCGGCGTGTCCCAACTGACGCCCATCCGGGCCATGCCGCCTTCGCTGGTGCGCATCAAAGCGATTTCGGTGCCGAAAGGGTTCTTGTAGACATTGTTCTCCGGCTGCAACCGTTTGAGGATACTCGGCATCGCCATGCACGAGACCTCGGTGAAGCTGCCCCCGGTCACGCCCGTGTAGTAGGCGTTCGAGTGCGTCGGATACCACTGGGGCGGCAAGCCGACTCGCCAGTCCTTGTACGACGGGATTCCCGAAACCGCGTAATGGAAGTACTCGCCTTCGCTGTAGACCATCTTGCCGAACCCGCCGGCCTTGTATATCTCGCGCATCGCGTGGATGTCGGCGTGATAGCAGGACGTCTCGAACAGCATGTAGTTCCGGTCCGACTTCTTGACGGCTTCAAGCAGTTGGTCGGCCTCTTCGAGCGAGCCGAACACAGCCGGCACCGCGGTGGCCACGTGCTTGCCGTGCTTCAGCACCTCGATGGCGTGGCGACAGTGACTCGGCGCGTCGGTCGCACAGAAGATCGCCTCGATCGAGTCGTCCTTGACCATTTCTTCCAACGAGGGATAGGTCTTCTCGCACTTGCACACCTTGGCCAGCGCTTGCCGGCGGTCCGGGAACAGATCGCTGACGGCCACCACATCGACGTTCGGATGGTTTTGCAGGGAGAAGGCCGCTCCGAAACGGAACACGCCATAGCCGACAATCCCCATGCGAATCTTCCG
The DNA here is from genome assembly GCA_030607895.1 of Pirellulales bacterium. Classification (GTDB taxonomy): domain Bacteria; phylum Planctomycetota; class Planctomycetia; order Pirellulales; family Thermoguttaceae; genus JAUWJC01. The sequence continues at coordinate 11,964 of JAUWJC010000015.1, read as the reverse complement.
GTCGGAGACGGGCTTCCATTTTTTGGACGCCTCCGGGTCGGCCTTCTGCTCTTTGAACCCTTGAATCTTCGGCTTATCCGCAGCCTTGGCCGCCGAGATGCCTCCCAACGTGGCGGCACCGAGTGCGGCGCTTTTCAAAAACGAACGTCGTGAACCGGGCTCGTGCATGGCAGGTTCTCCTGGCAATAGGTGGGGTTTGCAAAATGTGTTCGCTCACGCTTTCCAACCGCTGGTGACCGGCCACGGACGGAGCCGCAACATGAATACGGACGTCTTTGCGCCGTTGCGTGAGGCCTCGAAGTTGTACGTCCGCCGGCAAGTGGCGTTTTCCCGGGGTTTTGCGAATTGTTGGACATTATGGACGCATGCTCCAGCCGCCCAATAATTCCCGTCGGCCGTCACGTGCGGTTGCAAGTTGTTATCCACCGTCAACTTACAGCGTCGGGTCATTATGATCCTACCTTGTCGAAACTCTTGTCAAGAGCACTTTTCTCGATTCATTCGCCACCGTAACTTTCCAGGCCACAACGAGTTACAAACGCCCGAATTGTTGAACGTTTTAGCCGCCCCAAAATCCAACAATTCGTCCGTTCGCAGTGGCCCGACCCCCTGTGGACAAATGTATCACACCACGCGGCCGATTTCAAGATCTGGAATTGGCCACGCCTGCCTGCTGTCATTTTTCCGACACACTGCTTCCGCGAAGCAGTGGCACACCATCAATCACTGGCACCCGGCGTCCTCCGCCACCGGAAACCGGGACGACCGTCCAAATTACTCAAACAGCCAAATTAGGTACGTGTCCCCGGAATCCCCCGCCTTCTCCCATCGCGTGCTCACCTGCCGTTTGACGATCACCGCGCCCTCCTCTCCGCGAAGATTTACCGTAAGTTGACTTTGTGCTGGTCGATACCAAGGTATAACATCCTAGGGTCTCCTTGAAACAGTTCTCTGAACTTGGGGTAAACAATTGCCAAGTTTACGTTTCTTGGAGACCCTGCTACTCTTTCATGGTATCTGGAATTCCCATGTATGGTGTCCCAGAACTCCAAGAAACAAAGACTCCCGACCCCTTCCAGGTCAAGAGTAAAGACTCCCGACCCCTTTATTCGTCCTTTATTCGTCCCGACAGGCTCCAGTGCCGGTTGATCCACCCTGGTACAGCCGCCAAGCGCAACCAGACACAACAGTATCGGCAAAGGCGGGCAATGGTTCATCGTAACTGATCGCTGGTCCTGTAATACTCTGTGGTGAACTTAGCCTTGTAGTACTACAGCGTCCACGGCTCGCGCATCGGCCGGGCCTTGGCCATCTTGGCGGCCTGGTCATCGCCGACAATCAGCTCCTTCTGTGGGTCCCAGGTGATCTTGCGCCCGATGCGGACCGCAATGTCGCACAACAGGCTGATCACATCTGAACGGACGGCCTGGTCGATCGGACTGACCGGGTCGTGACGCGACTTGATCGAGTCGATGAAGTTCCCGCTCTGCGAGCGGACGTTGAGCCACCCATCTATATCGTCCGGGCCAATCTTCGACTGCAAGAGCGATTTCGGCTCGGCGTCGATCTTGGGGCGGAAGATCTGTACCCAGCCGTCCGGCCCGATGAACTTCGTCGCGTTAGCACCTACCTTCAAGGTGAAGTCCACCTTGCCCAGCTTGCCCTTGATGTCCCAGTTGTAGACCGTGTCGTAGAGACCCTCGGTGGGGATCACCCCAGTGCCTTCGAGCACGACCGGGCCGGAGATGTCGGCGTCGCTTCCCAAGACCATGATGTCCAGCGCGTGTGCGCCCCAGCCGCTCAAGTAGCCGATCGAGTAGTCGTAGATCCAGTACGTTCCCCGCGGAATGCAGCGGTCGGCGGTGTAGGGTCTCATCGGCGCCGGACCGACCCACGTATTGTAGTCGAGATCGGCCGGTACGGGGATCGGCTTGGTAGACCCGCCCGCACCGCCGTTAGGTAGAGTCACTTCTATCGTGTGTACTTCGCCGATCCGACCGCTGCGGACCAGCTCGCATCCGAAGCGGCAGTGGTCGATCTGCCGCTGTTGGGTGCCATACTGAAAAATCCGCTTGTGTTGCCTGAACAGCTTGCGGCAGAGCAGGTCTTCCTCGATGGTCACACCCAGCGGCTTTTCGACGTAGGCGTCCTTGCCGGCCCGGGCTGCCGCGTTGGCGATCGGCACGTGCAAGTGGTCCGGGGTGGCGACAACTACTGCATCGACGTCGTCGCGGGCAAGTATTTCGCGGAAGTCGGTGTAGGCCTTGCCCTTGATCATCGCGGCGGCCGCTTCACGCCGGCTCTTGTAGGCATCGGCGGCGGCCACGCACTGGGCCTCCTTATTCCTCAGGAAACCACGGAGCAAGCAGCGACCCCGGCTGCCGACGCCGATGTGTCCAAGCGTAACCCGCTCGCTGGGCGCCGCCTTGGCGTCGTTGCCCAAGGCAGAACCTGGAATCACCCCCGGTGCAGCAACCACGCCCACCGCCGCACCCTTCAACAGGCTGCGTCTTGTCAGTCTCCTTCCACTCATAATAGGCTCCTTTTCTTGTCCAAGATTTTGGCTCTTCCGGTTTTAGGTGCGAACTCCGCACTTTTCGAGGGGTTGAGCCTTACGGTTCCGGGGCCTCGATCCCCAACAACAACTGCTAGCACAACACCACCCGGCCTCAGTGTCCGGACGCCCAGTGGATACCCCCGAGTAATATCTTGGGATAGCTCGGGTTCTGCCACGCGTGGCGGTCGTGGCCGAGCATGAAGTAAAACACCCGGCTGTTGCCGTACTGGTTCACCCAGGCCAGTTCCGGGTTGTTCTTGGGGTGGTCCGTCTTCAGCAGCACCTTCACGTCGGGCGAGGTGTAGTAGCCTTTGTAGGCCTCGTCGTGAATCTGGAAGTCCTTCAGGCCACGGGTGATCGGGTGATCCTTGTCGACCACCATCACGTTTATGTCTTGGCCGTGATCATAGGTTGATTTGGGATACTTCCGGCCGTCGATCACGCACGGGCCGTCGATCACGCACGAGCTTAAGATGTACTTGCCGCCGATGATCTTGCGAAACTCGTCCCAGTCGCGGTGTGCGGCTATGTTGTGGTGCAGCGACACCAAGCCAATGCCCCTGTTGAGCAACTCGACAAAGGCCTTTTGTTGCTCGGGCGAGATTTTCCGGACCATGTCGTACATAACGATCACGTCATAGTCCTTTTCCAGCCCCGGCTTGAGCAACCCGGCGTCCTTTGGCATCTCGGCCTTCGTGTACTCCACGTCGGGCATGGCATCGAACATGGCGAAGAACGGCCCCTGTCCAAAACCGTGACCGCCACACGTCAACAACACGCGGACCTTGTCCTTCTCGGCGGCCTCCAACGGCCGCGTGCCAGTCGATACCAGGACCGCCAACGATGTCAGTAACAGCAAAACCAAACGTTTCATGATACATCCTCCAAACGTAATTGTTCACGGGTTTTCAGGTTGGGAAAACGGCCTCTTCCGGTCAGGTGTGGGTCGCCAGGGCTGCGACTTGTTGCGAGAGCCACTTGAAACTGGTCTCGGATCGCTGCTCCCCGTGGCATTCGATGCACACAGTGCCCGCGAAGCCGGCCTCCGCAAGCAGTCTCAGGCACTCGATAATGTTCTGGGCGTTGACACCTTCGCCAAGGGCCACCTCGCTGCTGACGATGCCCGTCTCTTCGCCACGGGCGGCCGCGGCAAGCGACTCGGAGACGTCCTTGATGTGGCAGTGATGCACCTTGTCGATCACCTGCTTGAGAAACTCCTGGGGCTCCCAGCCGTTGATGAAGGTGTTGGCGGTATCGAAGTTGATCCGCAAGTAGTCGCTCGCGTGGCAGGTGACCAGCCGCATGAGCTTTTCGGGATGGTTGGTCAGCAGCCCGTGCGGCTCGATGCACACGGCCACCTCGTGGCGGTCGGCAAACTTCAGCACCTCGCCGAGGAACAGCTTCATTGCAGCGAATGCGTCCTCCTCGTTCATGCCCTCGGGCAACTGGTCCGAATCGGTCGTGGCCACGGCATCGGTACCCAGCATGCTGGCAAAGAGGATGGCCTGGCGGAGGTGCTCGACACAGCGGTACGACCACAAGGGGTAGTGGGCGTCGAGACAACTGGCCGACAAGCCGCGAGCATCAAGCTTCTCTTTAATCTCCAGTGGGTCTTCGCACATGCTCACGTTGGGGATGAAGCCGTGGCCCTGGAACAGGTCGAAGCCCTGCATCATGTTCAGCTCGGTCAACTTGGCGCCGATCCGCTGGATGCTGTCCAAGCAGTAATCTAAGCCGCGGCTTTCGAGACGGTAGTTATCCGTATGGATGCCGATGTGCATTGGGTGTCTCCTTCCGGTTCAAGCAAGTCTGTTCAGGGCTCCCACGGTGCTGCCCAGCGATAACACCACGTGAACACCACACTTGTTACTAAACTACCAAGTATGGAAAAGCGTGTCAATACCCCGCCATCACCAATTTGGAAAAAATCGCGTAAGCCCCCCCCTGTCGGGTTCTTCTATGCCCCACATGCGATCCGCAGCAAGTCCCGAACGATGGCCTCCCGCTCGGTGGGGGCACATAATTGCGGGTCGAAGGCCGCCCGCTGCTTGAAGCCCTCCAGGGCCGCCAGCATCAAATCCACCGCCCGGCGAGGATCGGCGAGCTGGACCTTCCCGTCCGCACGCACCGCCTCGGCTAGTCCGACGAATGTCTCCCGGGCCGTGTCGTAGAACTGAGCCCATCCAGCGCGGACTTCGTCGTCGTGCAAGGACATGGCGAAGACGTCCGTTGTAAAGACCCGGGTGGCCCGATCGAACAGACAGTTATTGACAGAGAACAGTAGGACGCGCTCGAGCCGCTCCATCGGGTCGGTCACGCCTGCGATCTGGGCGTGGACCTGCCGCTGCCAGTTGCGGTAGTAATGGGCGCAAGCAGCGACGATAAGTTCCTTCTTCGACTTGTAGTGCCAATAGAGGCTGCCCTTAGAAACGCCGGCTCGCGCGGCGATCGCGTCCAGGCTGACGTCCCTGAAGCCGTGCTGAGCAAACAGCTCAAAAGCACTTTCGGCCAATTTCGCTCGCATCTGCGGTGCCAACCTCGGCATTGGACTACCCCCTGAACGGGTTGCACTTCCTAATCTTGCTCTAAACACCTATAATAGACCGAGTAGTATGGTTCAAGTCAAGACCACCCAGCCCTGTACTGTGTACAGTCAACTGCACTTTAGGGGATCACGCGGCGAGGGCAATCAGGTCTTGGAAGAGCATCCACAATTTGCGGTGGTCGGGGCTGTGAGGCAGAGCGGCCAGAAATACAGGGCGATTCTCTATTTCCAGGACGAGTCGAACGTTTCGCTGACCGCGTTCCTGGGCAAGACATGGTCGCCTCGCGGTCAGACACCGAGAGCCCGAGTCACCGGCAAACGTGGCGGGGTAGCAGCAATGTCCGCCATCAGCAAACCCGGGCATCTGCTGTTTCGGCTGCTCGAAAAACGCATTGCATCGGTCGAAGTGATCGATTTCCTCTCGCAGATATTGAAGCATCATCCCCGTCGCCACCTTGTCGGGGACCGATAAAGGGGTCGGGAGTCTTTATTTCGATTGTGGGGCGGACGGCCAGGGGCGACCGCGCGGACGGAACGTCGATTCCAGGCCCAATCGCTTCGCGGTGCGTTGCTGCCAGGACTCATCGCCGAACGGCGCGCCGCGCACGACGCAGCGCCGCAAGGCTTCCAACTCGGCGTCCGTTTGCGGAGCTTGCACGTGCTGCCGCCAACGCCTTGGCAGGGCTATCGGACCATGGTCCAGGAGCCCCGCCCGGTTGCGGTCCGCGCGATGCCAAAGACTCGACCACCGCCAGGCATCGGCCGCTTCCACCATGTTCGCCCGCAATGGGTTTCGCTCCACGTACCGCAGCACCGTCAGAAGATGATCGTCTTCCCGAATCGGAAACGACTTGAAACGGCCCTGATAAAGCGGGCCTGTTCCCGTCGTGCGATGCGCCGCGTGCCAACGTTGCGTGTGGGTGCCGGTCAGCCAACGCATGAACTCCGACAGGTCGCCATCACCACGAGGCCAGAGCACGAAATGCCAGTGATTGGGCATGACACACCAACCCAAGACCCGCATCGGCCGCCGCTCCTTGGCTTCGGCAATCACCTCCTCGAACGCCTCGAAGTCCCGCTGCTTGGTGAAGAGGCGCATTCTGCCCACGCCACGATTCAGCACGTGGTACGCGTATCCCCCGCTCGCAACTCGCAATCGTCGTGGCATGACCTAAGATTATCACCGTTCCCCCTCCCAGGTCAAGAGTAAAGACTCCCGACCCCTTTATTCGTTCCTTTTGATCGGCACGAGCTTGACCGAGCGGAAGTGGACCACGCCGCCTTCCGATTGCAGGCCGATCTGGCCGGCCACCACGTCACACCCGGTGGCCTTGTTGACCTGCTTGCCGTTGACAACCAGCGTAATCGTGTCGCCGTCGGCCGTGATTTCATACTTATTCCATTGGCCGGGCGGGTTCTCGGCGCCTTGGACCTTGCTGACACCGCGCAGGTCGCCCCCCAGTTTGTGGTTGGGTACGTGCTTCGACCGGTCGGGATCACCGGAGATCTTGAAGCCGTGGAAGGCCCAGAAGTCGCCGGCATCGCCACTTTTGAGTTGTGCTTCGACACACTTGGGCAGCGCCTTGGGCTTGCCGGTAACGCGCATCAGCACGCCGCTATTGCCCGGCTCCTTGCCGGGGGCCCAGCGCCACTCGACCGTCAGCTTGAAGTTGGCGAACTTCGCCTTGGTTGCCAGGTAGCCCATCGGCTCACCCTTGCAGATGAGGATGCCGTCCTTGACGCTCCAGACATCTTTCATGGTAACCTTGGGGTCGACGAGGAAATAGTCCCAGCCGTCGAGCGACTTTCCATCGAACAGCGAGATTCCTTCCGAGCACTTATCGGCCGCCGTGGCCGCCGACAAGCAGGCTGCCAAGCAGGCTGCCGAAAACAGGATCAATAACAGGTACGGGACGCGACACATGGTGTGTCCTCCGTTGGGTTGGGGGAAGCAGTGAGTTTTGTAGGGTGGGCAATGCCCACCACAGCATTTTACATGCTGGTGGGCAATGCCCACCCTACAGGTCTACATCACTTCTTGACAACAGGCGTCAACCTGACGTTACGGAACTGAATCTCGTCGCCTTCGGCGGTAAGTACGATCTTGCCGGGCAGCACATCGCAGCCGGTGGCCCGATTGACCGTCCGACCGTTGATGACCAGCGTGACCTTGTCGCCGTCGACGGTGATTTCGTATTGGTTCCACTCGCCCGGCGGTTTTTCGACGGGCTTGAGCTTCTTCACGTTAATCAGCTTTCCGAACCGCGGATGCACAAGCGACTTCGTGCGCTCGGCCGGTCCAGAGAGTTTGTAACCGTCGAGTCCCCAGAAGTCACCGGCGTTGCCGACGTTGATTTGAGCTTCGAGACTCTTTGGCCAAATCTTGTTCTTGCCGGTCATTCGCACCAGCACGCCGCCATTGCCGGGCTTTTTTCCGGGCGGCCAGCGCCACTCGAGTTTGAGCACGAAATTCGTGTAATCCTCCGCCGTGTAGATGTAACCCTTCGGCGTGCCTCGGCAGGTTATCAGACCGTTTTCGATTTTCCAAACGTCGGCTTGCTTGACATCGGGGTCCTCGCAATAGAACTCCCAGGGGACGACCTTGCTCGATGCATCCGGCGGAAAGAACATGTCGATTTCCCCGCCGGACAGTTCGGCTGCCGCGGCAGTGCATGAACAGGCTACCGCGGTCAGGACCAACGGCAGGCAGAGGATGCGGTGCATGAGGGTTCTCCATTGGGTTGGTGCGAAGCCACAAGCGGCACGGCATGAAGTAACCGATAGTCTAAAGCCTCCCGGCCGCCCGTGCAAGCAGCCGGAAATCGGCTAGAATGAAGTCATGGAGCCGGGATTCGAGATTCTGTACGAACAAGGGCCGTGCCTGGTGGTACTGAAGCCCCCCGGGCTGCTCACGCAGGCTCCGCCCGGCATCGATAGCCTGGAAGTACGAATCAAGGCATACCTCGAATCGCAAGTCGACCGGCCGAAGAAAAAGACCTACCTGGGTGTGCCGCACCGGCTCGACCGGCCCGCCTCCGGGGCGATGGTCTTCGGCCTGACCGTTCGAGCAACCAGACGTCTGGCCGAGCAATTCGAGAGTCGAGCGATTAAGAAAATCTACTGGGCTTGTGTTGAAGGGGTTGTTGAACCGGCTGCCGGCACCTGGCAAGACCATCTCCGCAAACTCCCCGGCCAGGCCCGCGCGGAAGGTGTCGACGCCAATCACCCGGAGGGCCGCGCCGCCGTGTTGCACTACCGCACGTTGGGCTCGGCCGATTGGGGTACTTGGCTCCAGATCAAACTGGAAACCGGCCGCACGCACCAGGGCCGCGTTCAGGCCGCCAGTCGAGGTCATCCGGTGTTGGGCGACACACAGTACGGCTCGATGGTCCCGTTCGGTCTCCAGCACGAAGACCACCGGTTGCGGGCAATCGCGCTACACGCCCGGAACCTCGCGTTTTGTCATCCGACCATTAACGAAATGGTTTCGGTCACGGCGCCGGTTTCGGAAGACTGGCAGGCGTTGAGATTGGCGCTGGACGATTGACCTGCTAGCATAAAGTGCCGCTTGCGGCTTCGCAACTTGGGTTCCTTCAACCCCGACCATCCCGTCTGGGGTGGTCCCGGCTGGAAGGTGTTTCTCGACTATCCGGACGCGGTCCGGCGAACGATCGGATACATTGAACAGAATCCGGCAAAATGGAGACTTCCCCGGCAGCGGTGGCCGTTTGTTAAGCAATACGATGGCTGGCCGTTGCATCCGGGGCATAGTCCGAACTCGCCGTATGCGAGACAGTTGCGAAGCCGCAAGCGGCTGTCATGAGAAGAGATGACATTGAGCGAACAAAAAGATAATCCGTTTGACACACGCGAAACTTTCGAGACCGGCTCGGGCCGGGTGGGTATCTACCTGCTTGCGAAACTCGAAGAGGCCGGGCTGACAAAGATCGACCGACTGCCGTTCTCGATCCGCGTGCTCTTGGAGTCGGCGCTGCGTAACTGCGACGGCCGCGAAGTAACCGAACGGGACGTGAAGAACCTGGCCGGCTGGAGCGCCCCGGCGCCCGCCCGAGTGGAAATCCCTTTCAAGCCGGCCCGGGTCGTGCTGCAAGACTTCACCGGCGTGCCGGCGGTGGTCGACCTGGCGGCCATGCGCGACGCCATGAAACAGCTTGGCGGCGATCCCAAGCGAATCAATCCCCTGATTCCCGTCGATCTGATCATCGACCACTCGGTGCAAGTCGATCGGTTCGGCTCGGCCGACGCGCTTGGGGCGAACATCGAGTTGGAGTTCGTGCGTAACCGCGAGCGATACGAGTTCCTCCGTTGGGGACAGAAGGCGTTGGCCAACTTCCGCGTGGTGCCGCCGGCGGTGGGTATCATTCACCAGGTAAACCTCGAATTCCTGGCCAAGGGAGTTTTCCTGCGCGAAGACGCCGCCGGAACCGTGGCCGTGCCCGACACGCTTGTCGGAACCGACAGCCACACCACGATGATCAACGGGCTGGGTGTGCTCGGCTGGGGTGTCGGCGGTATCGAGGCCGAGGCCGTCATGCTCGGCCGGCCGCTCTACATGCTCATGCCCGAGGTGATTGGCATGGAGCTAACCGGCCGGCTCCAGCCCGGCGTTACCGCCACCGATCTTGTGCTGACGGTAACCCAAATGCTTCGGGCGGAAGGGGTGGTCGGCAAGTTTGTCGAGTACTTTGGCCCCGGTGTCTCCAGCATGAAACTGGCCGATCGGGCGACGTTGGCCAACATGAGTCCCGAGTACGGGGCGACGATGGGGTTCTTCCCCGTTGACGTGAACACGCTCGAATACCTACGCGAAACCGGACGCACCGCGGCCGAGGTCGAGCTGGTCGAGCGATACACCAAAACTCAGCAACTCTTCCGCACCGACGACGCACCGACGGCCGACTACACCAAGGTGCTCTCGCTGGATTTGGGCAGCGTCGAGCCCAGTCTGGCCGGACCAAAGCGTCCGCAAGACCGGATCCCGCTTCGGGCGATGAAGGAATCATTTCAGCAGACACTCCGCGGCCCGGTCGACCGGCGCGGGTTCGCAATGTCGGAAGAGGAAATCAAGCAGACGGCCGAGTTAATCGACGACGGCCGCAACACAACAATCGGACCCACAACAATCGGGCCCACGACAATTGGTCACGGCGCCGTGGTGATCGCATCGATCACCAGTTGCACCAACACCAGCAACCCGAGCGTCATGCTGGCGGCCGGGCTGCTGGCCAAGAAGGCGGTCGAGAAAGGGCTCTCGGTGAAGCCTTACGTGAAGACCAGTCTCGCCCCAGGCTCTCGCGTGGTGACCGACTATCTCCAGAAGGCCGGGCTCGACAAACCGCTCGACGCGTTGGGCTTTCAGACGGTCGGGTACGGCTGCATGACCTGCATCGGCAACAGCGGGCCGCTCACCGAGCCGGCGGCCAAGGCCGTCACCGAGGGCAACCTGGTTGCGGCGGCCGTGCTAAGCGGAAACCGTAACTTCGAAGGCCGCATCAGCCCATTGGTCAAGGCGAATTACCTGGCCAGCCCGCCGCTTGTCGTGGCTTATGCACTGGCCGGAACGATCGACATCGACTTGAGTTGCGAACCGCTCGGCACGGGCTCCGACGGCCAGCCCGTTTTCCTGAAGGACATTTGGCCCGCCGACGAAGAAATCGAGGCGGTTGCCGCCCGGGCGGTTCAGCCGGAGATGTTCCAAAAACAATATGGAAACGTCTTCGAGTCCAACGACAAGTGGAACCGGATTCCGGTTGCTGAAAGCGAATTGTATCCTTGGGATAGAAGCAGCACGTACATCCAGCAGCCACCGTTTCTGGTGGACGTGGCTGCCGAGCCGGAGCCGATTCGGCCGGTCGTCGGCGCCCGGGTTCTTCTGGCATTGGGCGATTCGGTAACCACCGACCACATATCGCCGGCCGGGGTGATTGCCCCGTCGAGTCCCGCGGCCGAGTATCTGCAACAGCAGGGCGTTCGGCCCGAGGATTTCAACAGCTACGGCTCGCGTCGCGGTAACGATCGGGTGATGGTTCGAGGCACGTTTGCCAACATCCGCATTCGTAACCTGCTGGCCCCCGGCACGGAAGGCGGAGTTACCCGACATCTACCCGACGGCCGGCAAATGACCATCTACGACGCCGCCATGAAGTACAAGCAAGAGGGCGTGCCGCTGGTGGTGCTGGCAGGCACCGAATACGGTACCGGAAGCAGTCGCGACTGGGCAGCCAAGGGTACGCACTTGCTGGGCGTCCGCGCGGTGATCGCTTCGAGTTTCGCGCGAATACATCGCGGCAACCTGATGGGGATGGGCGTGCTGCCGCTGGAATTGCCCGACGGACAAACGTGGCAGTCGCTCGGCCTGACGGGCGAGGAAACGTTCGAGATTGCCGGCTTGGACAACAACCTCGAACCGGGTGCCGAACTGACCGTTCGAGCCAGCACGCCCGGCGGACAACAGATCGAGTTCTCCGCAACGGCCCGAATCGACACGCCCGTCGAGGTGGAATACTACCGCCACGGCGGCATTCTGCCCTATGTGCTCAGGAACCTGATGGACGCGGCCTAGGCGCTCAGAGCAGCACCAACCGTAGGGCGATCAGGGCGAAGGCGGCGGCGAAGCCGTAGCGGGTCCAGGCGAGCACCCGGGGGCGCTCGACGATGCGGTCACGGATAAGCGCGGCGAGCTGGCCGTAGGCGACGAAGACGACGAAAGTCATGGCGATGAAGATCGCGGCGAGCGCGCTCATCAGGACGAGCGGCCGGGTCGTCTCCGGCGGCACGAACTGAGGCAGGAAAGCCAGGAAAAAGATCAGCAGCTTCGGGTTCAGCAGGTTGATCAGCACCC
>JAUWJC010000103.1 GCA_030607895.1 Pirellulales bacterium | reverse complement strand
GGCCCGATTCCTCCGCGAGGATCAGCATCCAAAGGCGATCTTCATCAACAGCCCGCACAATCCAACCGGCGGCGTGGCAACCGAGGAGGATTTGCGCGGGCTGGCCGAGTTGGTTCGCGGGCGAGACGTGGCCGTCTTCAGCGACGAGCCGTACGACCGGATGGTTTGGCGTGGCCGGCACCACACAATCGCCGCGCTTCCCGGCATGATCGACCAATGCGTGGCTGCTTACACTTTCAGCAAATCGTACAGCATGAGCGGCTGGCGTTTGGGATACGCCGTGGCCAGCCCGGAAGTGGCCACCATGCTGGGTAATCTGATCAACACGGCTCTGTCATGTACGCCGCCCATGGTCCAACTGGCCGGTGTTGCCGCCATGAAAGAGGACAACGACGAAGGCCGGCAGACAATGGGCCTGTTTCGCGAGAAAGTCGAGCTGCTGGTGGCCGGCCTGAACCGGATCGACGGCATCACCTGCCTCGACCCGGGCGGAACGTTTTATGTGTTTCCTTCGGTCGCCCCGATTTGCGAGCGGCTGGGGATCACCTCGCACGGCCTGGCAATGTACCTGCTGGAAGGGGCCGACGAGGAGTTCGGCGTCGCCTGCCTCGGTGGCGAGTGTTTCGGCGCCGCCGGCAACGGCTTCATCCGCTTCAGTTGCGCCGAGCCAAACGAGCGGCTCCAGCAAGCCATCGACTTCCTACCCACCGCCTTCTCCCGCCAGGACCGCGTCGAGCGATACCTCAACGAGCATCCCGAATATCGTAACTGACCATGCCGCTTGCGGCTTCGCAACCAACGCGTGTAGGATGGGCACCGCCCACCGAGAACCTCACAGCGACAACACGAACTCGACGAGGTCGTCGATCTGTTGGTTGTCGAGTTTGTCGGCAATCTTGCCGTGGTTGCCCGTGGTGAGCAGTTCCTTGATTGTGGCGTAGTGGCCGTCGTGCATGTACGGGGCGGTTCGCCAGACTTCGATTAGCGTGGGGGTGTCGAAGTCCGCGCGGCGGTCGGTTGGGCCTTTGCTGCCGACGTCGTGCTGGAGCAAGTCGGTGTACAACGGTGCCGGGTGGCACTTGGCGCAACCGACTTTCTCATCGAAGAACAGCTTTTTGCCTCGCTCGGCCGCCGGGCTCAATTGGCCGTCGACCAAGTGCGGGCTGGGCACCGGCTGGAGTGTTCTTAGGTACTCGTCGATTGCCTTTGCGTCTTCGTCGGGCCGGGTGCAAAGCTGGATGTGCTCGATACCCGACCGCACGGCCGTCTCGGCGTCCGGACGAACACCGCCGGCCATGGCCGGGGGTGTCTTGTGGGCCAGCAACATGCTTCTAACGTTCTTTGGGTTGTCGGTTCCGTCGTTCAACAGGTCCCAGTTCAGTCCGTCAACTCGACCGTCCGGATGGCAACTAGCGCAGCTTTGCCATTGTTCGTGGCAGAACGCGGCGTCGTTGAAGTACATTTGGCCTTTGCGCCGCACGGTGAGCACCGGCTTGGGGCCAAGGGCGATGGAACCGGCCGGCTTGTCCTTCCCGGCGGCAAGGTCGACTACCGCCAGGCTGTCGGAGAAATACTCGGCCACATAGACCTTCGAGCCGCTGACGGTCAGCCCGCGAGCACCGTTGCCGGTCAGCTTGATGCGGCGTCGCAGCCCCTTGAGGAACGACAGGGTGTTGGCCACGTCGGCCGACGTAGCCGGTGGGTAGGCCCCGTATTCGTAGTCGTAGTAAGGCTCGCCGTAAATCGACGCATTCGAGAACCCACCCGGCTGCATCGCCTGCAATTTTTTCAACATGCCTGCCGCGTCGATGACGCTCAGTTCGTGTGTACCGGCATGGCTAACACAAACGGTCTTGCCGTCCGGCGTGCAGGCGACGTCCCACGGGTTGGCCGCGCCGCGGCCCGGCTCGTCCAACAGCACCGTATTGACGAGTTTCCGGGCCGCCACGTCGATAATGCTTATCGCGTTGGTATTCATCCAACCGCGTTCCAGTTGGATGGTGGGTAGATGATACCGGGCGAGGATGTGAACGAGGTAGGCATACTTGCCGTCGGGCGAGACGCAAATTCCCCGCACGCTGGAACTGCCGGTTATGAGGTGGATTGTCGACGGCCGGCGCGTTTCGGTGTCGATCACCGTGACCACCGAAGCCACCGCGGCCACGCCGTACCGGTCCGCCCGGCCGGCCGGCAGGTGATTGGCCACGAACAGCAGCTTGCCGTCGGGTGTAACGGCCGATGCGATTGGCTCTCGGCTGGCCGGCACCCGGGCGAGTTCCTTTCCCGACCGTGGGTCGATTATCGAAACGTCGTTGTCGAACCGATTACAGACGTACAAGCGTCGGCCGTCGGGGCTGACCGCCGGTCCGGTGGCCCAATGGCCTGCCGGAATTATGCCGGTCACCTTTGCCGAGTTCACGTCGAGCAGGCAAACCGTTCCCCGCGGCGCGGCACAGGTTATGTAGAGTGTCGTTCCGTCGGGGCCGAGCACCAGTCCGGTTGGCCTGGCCGGCATGTCGACGGCCCGGGTTACTTTGCCGCCGGCGTCGACCAGGGCGAGTGATCGGGCGTCGGCATTGATGACGAACAGGCTCCTGCCGTCCTTGGATGCCGCTACGCCGCATGGGCCCAGATATTCACCGGGCTGTTGGGCCGAAGCGATTCCCACCCAGCCGACGATCGCGGTACGGAACACGGTCAGAAAAACCGTTTTCACCAGAACGTCGTTCATCTCTCGTTTCTCCAGATTGGATGGCTTTATGCCGTCGGAGGCTCTGCTCCCCAAGGATCTATCTGACGGAGTTTCTTGCCTTTTAGCGCTCGATAACAGTCGGGCAAATCGAATTTTTCGAGTACGTGTGGCAACAACGAAGAAAGTGGCCAGCCGTAATTCTCCGACTGGGCAATGTCGCTGTAGGAGGTCAGGCCGTTCTTGAGCGTGACCTGCACCACTCCGTCGGACAACAGTGCCGCGAAAGTGGCGGGAATCGCACCCCAGCCCTTGGCCGACAGGTGTACCTGCTTGTGCCCGTGGCTCTTCAGCCAATCGGCCACTCGCAGGATGTCGAACGTTCGCTGTCCGACGTAGGGGTAATCGAGCATGATCGCGTGGGAGGCATAGAAGAAATCGCTGCCGTAAGCGCTAAGGAAGCTGTTCCGGTTGCATGTGTTTGGTTGCGACTCACCGATGCCGCGCACGTCGCAAGTGTAGAAGGCCGACTCGGGCTCCGCCTCGATCAGTTCCTTGATGAGTGGCTCGTCGCGGAGTTCGGCGTCGCTCGATCGGTCGGAGACGTAGAGCACTGCCCGGTCTTTGCCGCGCGGCGGGCGGGAACAGTGCCGCTCGTCCAGCAACAGGTACACCAACGCCAGCGCCTTCGGCTCCGTTTCCACTGCATAGGTTGCAAAATATCGCTTGGGGTACTTGCGGCCGCCGAATGCGCGTAGGATACGATACTCGGGAGCGCCGGGCTTGGGCGCCGGGAGTTTCAATGTCTCGCGGACGGCCTGCCGGAGGTCGTCGCCGGCGACCTGGCCGCGCCGCTTTGCCAGCGATTCCGACTTCGCCTTCGTGTAGGAATAGATCGGCCGGCTTTTCAGATCGACAACCTGCCCGCGTGGCGTACACCAGAGTGTCTCGTCCTTCTCGATCGTGAGTTCCGGTTCGGTAGTGGCGTCGGAGATACCGGTTACCCGATTGAACCAGCGGTACATGGCCTCGCGGTTTTCCTGCGAGTAGCCGTGATGCGTGGGGCCAATGAACAACCCGATGTTGTCCTCGGCGCCCAGCAGCTTGTAGAGTCGCTTGAGTCGGGCGTAGGCTTCTTCGCTACCCCGAGCGTCGAAGTAGTCCTTTTCCTTGGCCAGAATGATGACCGGCTTTGGGGCCATTGCGGCCAGGAAGTCGGCGTGGTCCAGGCCCAAGGCCAGTATCTTCGGCGGACATTGCTCGGTATCGGCCGGCAGTTCGTTTTCCATGTTCCGCCGGAAAGTGGTTACGAAACAGGCGGGCGCGGCCATGGTCCAGCGCTGCTCGATTCCGCAGAGCCAGGTGGTCATGGTGCCGCCGCCCGAATTGCCCGTCACTCCCAGGTGCTTCGGGTCGACCTCCTCGCGAGTAAGCAGGTAGTCGAGTGCCCGGATTCCGTCCCAGCCGCGCCAGGTTCCCAAGAACTCACCTACCAGGAACTGCTGGTTGCCGGCGTAGAGGTGTTCGCGCACACCGACGCCGATTTTGGACTTGAGGTTCGCGTCGGGATATTGCAGCCGCTCTCCCTGTCCCAGTGGATCGAAGATCAGCACGACGTATCCCAGTCGGGCCAACCCCTGTGCGAACGACTGGTACGCCTTGGCGCACTTGCCGTTGCTTGAATGTCCGCAGGTGCCCACCACGCCGGGCAGCGGGAACTTGCGCCCTTTCGGTATGTACAGGTTGCCCGTCACCAGGAACCCCGGCCGGCTTTCGAAAATCACTTTCTCGATTTTGTAGGCGTCGCGGTCAACCACGCCGGTAATTCGCGGCTTCAGCGGCGTCTTTTCGGGAAACGGGCCGAAGCTGGCGAGGATCTTCTCTTGGACCGTTTTGACATAGGCCTCCGCGTCGGCCTTTGTCTTCAAGGCGGCCCTGACCTTCGCGCCGGCTTGCTCGGCCTGACGGACTCGATCGACAAAGTAGCGCTGGACCATCCGCGGGAACCGGTTAAGCGGCTCGAGGGCCTTCTTGTTCGAGCCGTCGGCCGCGTGTACTTCGTTGGCCAAGAGCCAGCCACCCAGGGCGAAACCAAGTGCGTCGCGCCCGGCAATTTCAAGCAGTTCACGCCTGGAAATTCCCCGGCAGCCGATGGCCCGTGTTCTGTTCGTCTTCATCATGCGTGTTCTCCTTGTTGCTTTAAGGTCTTGAGTTGTAAAGCCGCGACCAGTGGTCGCGGTATTCCCAAGCGTCCAACCAACGCGCCGAAGACCCGCGACCACTGGTCGCGGCTTTACGGTTGATGCCGTTACTCTACCCGTTTTGCTCTTCCAACGCCAATCGTCGGGCCTGGCGTGCGATCATCAGGTCTTCGCGGGTGTGGATAACGAGGATGCGGGCCGGGGAGTCGGGCGTGGCAATGTCAACGTCAGGCTGGCAATTGGAGTTGTGTCTTTTGTCGAGATGCACGCCGAGGCACTGGAGCCCTTTGCACACTTCGGCCCGCAGCCAACTCGAAAACTCCCCTATACCGCCGGTGAAAACAAGCGCGTCGAGCCCGCCAATGCTGACGGCCAGCGCCCCGACCATCGCGCGGACGCGGTAAACATAGACATCCAGTGCCAGTGCAGCCCGCTGGTTGCCTTCCGCCGCGGCCGTTTCCACCTGGCGGAAATCTGAGGAGAGGCCGGAAAGGCCGAGCAACCCGGATTTGTTGTGCAAAATGTCGTCCAACTGCTCGACTGTCAGCCCGTGCTCTCGCTGAACGTATAGCAGGAGTCCCGGATCGAGCGTACCGGACCGGGTACCCATCATGAACCCTTCCAGCGGCGTGAAGCCCATGGTATTGGTGACGGCCACTCCGTGTTGTACTGCCGTGGCCGAGCCACCCTGTCCGAGATGGCAGATCACCAGCCGGGGTACTTTCCGATCGCAGCCGAGCATCTCGGCGGCGCGGTCGGTGCAATAGGCGTGGCTGGTGCCGTGAAAACCGAACCGGCGGATACCCCAGTCCTCGTACCACCGGTAAGGCACCGGATAGAGATACGCGGCCGGCGGGATGTCGGCGAAGAAAGCCGTGTCGAACAGGCCCACTTGCAGTACGTCGGGCAGTGCCGCCTCGGTCGCCGCGATGGCCTCCAGTCCGGCCGGAACGTGAAGTGGTGCCAGGTGCGTGTATCGGGCGATAAGCCGTTTCATTTTGGCGTCGATGCGCACCGGTCGGCGACCCTCCTCGCCCCCATGAATCAAACGGTGCCCGACCACGCGCATCTCGAAGCCGGGGCCGCCCGTCGCCGGGGTCGACTCCCGCAACATCGTTAGCGCCTCGATCACTCCGGCCCGGTAGTCGGGTACATCGAGATCCTTCCGCACCGCTTCGCCTGCTTGCGGCCAAAGTGTGATTGTTGCCTGTCGCGTCTGGCCGGCCCAATCGAGCAGTCCTCGAGCAACCGGCTCGAGGGTGTCGAAGTCGAACAATCCGAACTTCACACTGCGCGACCCGGCGTTGATCACAAGGATATTCACGGAAGCGGTCCTTTTCGAAAGCGGAAGGCGGAAGGCGGAAGGTGGAAGGCGGAAGGTGGAAGGCGGAAGGCGGAAGGCGGAAGGATGAATCCGGCTGCTTGTGGCTTCGCAGTATCAACCCTCAACTCTCAACCTTCAACCTTCAACCTTCAACCTTCAACCTTCAACTTTCAACCTTCAACTTTCAACCTTCAACTTTCAACCCTCAACTCTCAACTCTCAACTCTCAACTCTCAACTCTAACCGACCGTTGGGCGCACGTCTCGATTTCCATCGCGACCAGGCGGTCGATCAATTCGCGGGGCGTCTGGGGACGGCGAAGCGGTTCTTTGGCCAGCATTTGCCGGACCAGGCGAACCACACCGGCCGGCAGTTGGGGGACCAGCCGACGCAAATCGGGTACGGCCGACTGCTTGTGCTGGGTAGCCAGTTCGGCCAGATCGTCTCCCTCGAAAGGCAACCGACCGGAAAGCATCTCGAAGAGCATTACCCCCAGGCTGTAGATGTCGCTGCGGATGTCGGCCCGAAGTGCCGAAGTGATCATCTCCGGGGCAATGTAGTTGCACGTGCCCGTCACGCAACGCTCCACTACCGACCCTGTCTCGTCGGGCCGTCGGGCGAAGCCCAGGTCCAACAATGTAGCGTGGCCCTCGGGCGAGATGAACGTGTTGTCCGGCTTGACGTCGCCGTGCATCCAGCCGGCCGAGTGCAAAGCATCGAGCGCTTCGGCCACCTGCCGAGCAATCCAAAGCGCAATAGGCAAATCGAGACGCTCATCGGCGGCCAGAAGCCGTGCAAGCGTCGAGCCTTCCAGCCAGGGCATTATGACGAAGTAGGGCCGTTCAACGACATGGGCTGCCAGGATCGAGACCAGGTGTGGGTGTGCCACGGTTCGCCCCACCACCGCCTCCCGGCGAAACAGACAAACCGCCTTGGGGTCGTTCTCCCAACGCGGATGGAGCATTTTCAGGGCGTGCATAGCGGGCCGATCGGCCGGCGTGTCGACGGGACGCGCCCGGTAAACTCGTGACAAGTCCCCCTCACCCCCCAACCCAACCAGTTCCCACTCGCCCACTCGGCGAGGAAATTGCCCCGCGGCCGGGACGCGCGCAACCGAAGCGCCGTAGGTCGATTTTACGTCTGCTCGGGTCATGCGAGAAACGCGGGAGTAGATTCCAAGAGTTGAGTCTGTATTAGTTGGATCGGTTATTTGGGCGGGCAAGTTGAGCTAGGACGGGGTGGGCTTCTGGACCCCACCTTCTGGTGGGCCGAAAAAGGGACCAGGTTTAATTTGCCGGAACGGCCCGGAGGGTGCTTCGCACAAATTAAACCTGGTCCCTTTTTCGGCTCTTGCCAACGTGCCAACGGCGTTATAAAATGATGGTTTGCGTACCACATGTTGCGACTTGAAGGGTTCTCCACGATGATCCACAGAGTTCTGCTTGCTTGCTGTCTGGTGATTTTCTGCCTGGGTACCTTCGTCGGTTGCGCTAGCGAGCCGGCGGGCGACCAAGCTCCGTCCAACACCACAGGCTCCGAGCAATAGTCCTACCGGCTCGGCCCGCAGCTCCACACTCCGTCTCAGGCAGCATTGTCATCGGTGTCGCGGTGCGCGATGGGCCGAAAAAGGGACCAGGTTTAATTTGCCGCCTGCGGCCCGGAGGGTGCTTCGCACAAATTAAACCTGGTCCCTTTTTCGGGCCGACACGTCATGTTGTTGACGATGGAACATAGTAAAATCAGTGCCTGGCTACGCGAAAGCGACCAAACCCGGCTTGCCCAATTGTGGCAAGAAGCCGACGGTGTCCGACGGCGTGCCGTCGGCGACGCGGTCCATCTGCGCGGGTTGATCGAGTTCTCCAATTACTGCCGGCGGCAGTGTGCCTATTGCGGGCTGCGGGCAGATAACCGGAACGTCCAGCGATATTGCATGTCGGATGCGGAAATCATGCAGTGCGCCGGCCAGGCCGTGCAGTTCGGATATGGAACGGTTGTGCTACAATCGGGCGAAGACCCCGGGGTGTCTGCCGAGCGGATGAGTCGGCTGGTTCGCCGGATCAAGTCGCGGACGCCGCTGGCAGTTACACTTAGCCTGGGCGAGCGAACCGACGAGGAACTGGCCCAATGGCGGGCGGCGGGGGCCGATCGATACCTGCTCAGGTTCGAGACGTCGAACCGCCGACTGTATGAACGGATCCATCCGCCCCGGCCGGGCACCCGAAGCGATCGAATTGCCATTCTCCACACATTGCGCAAGTTGGATTATGAAGTGGGCAGCGGCGTTATGATCGGAATCCCCGGCCAGACCCATGACGATTTGGCTCGCGATATCCGCCTATTCGGCTCGTTGAACCTAGACATGATCGGCGTGGGGCCGTATCTTGTACACCCCGACGCACCGCTGGCCGATCCCCTGCGGCGTCCGGCGGCTCCTTCCGGCCAGCAGGTTCCCGCCGACGATTTGACCACCTGCAAGGTAATTGCCCTGACGCGGCTGGTTTGTCCGCGGGCGAACATCCCGGCCACCACGGCCTTGGCCACGGTCAACAAAGACGACGGCATGGAACTGGGCTTGACGCGGGGGGCCAATGTGTTCATGCCTAACCTAACACCGCCGGAATACCGCGTACTGTACGAAATCTATCCGAACAAGGCTTGCACCAGTGAGGCGGACGACGGGCATCGGCGCGTGCGGGAGCGGATCGAAGCGATCGGACGCACTGTCGGCAGCAGCCGGGGCGATTCGTCCAACTACCTCGACCGACACGACCCGGCTCCGAGTCCCTATTGAATGAAATATGAGCACCGTTTCGCACGACAAACTGAGCAGCAGCGCGTACGACTTCATCGACGAGCCGTACCTGGAAGGCTTGTTGAGCGGCAAGCCCGCGGATGCCGAAGTCCGCGACGTCATCAAAAAAAGCCTGGCCAAGGAGCCGCTTTCGGTCGAGGAAACGGCCGTCCTGTTACGGGCAGAGGACGACCAATCGATCGAACGCATTTTCGACGCCGCTCGGCAACTCAAGCGCGATGTCTACGGCAACCGGATCGTGCTGTTTGCGCCGTTCTACATCGGCAACGAGTGCGTCAACGATTGCCGCTACTGCGCGTTCCGCCGGTCCAACCCGGACGCGATCCGCCGCACGCTCGACCAGGACGAAATCCGCCGGCAGGTCGAAGCACTCGAGAACAAGGGCCATAAGCGGCTGATCCTGGTCTTTGGCGAGCATCCGCAATACAGCCCGGAGTTCATCGCCCGCTGCGTGCGGCAGGTTTACTCGATCCGCACCGGTCACGGGGAGATACGGCGGGTGAACATCAACGCCGCTCCGCAGGACCACGCCGGTTACGCCACGATCAAGGCCGCTGGAATCGGCACGTATCAGGTTTTTCAGGAGACGTACCATCACGAGACGTACGCCAAAGTGCATCCGAAGAACACGCGAAAGGGCGACTACCTGTGGCGTCTGGACGGCGTGTCTCGGGCGATGGAAGCCGAGTGCGACGACGTGGGCATCGGCGCCCTGTTCGGGTTGTACGACTGGCGGTTCGAGGTGCTGGGGCTCGTGGCCCATTCGCTCCACTTACAGAAGTATTACAGCGTGGGGCCGCACACGATCAGCTTTCCGCGGCTGCGCCCGGCCTGCGGCGTAAACCTCGATCAGTCGCACTTTGTGGACGACGACCAGTTCAAGCGGCTGGTGGCCGTGCTGCGGCTTGCGGTCCCTTACACGGGCTTGATCCTCACGGCCCGGGAGCCACCCGAGTTGCGACGCCAGGTAATGGCCTTCGGTGTGTCGCAGATCGACGCCGGCAGCCGGATCGAGTTGGGTGGCTACACCGAGGCCGGCGATACGCAGACAATCGAGCGCGAGCAGTTCCAGCTCGGCGATATCCGCTCGCTGGACGAGGTGATGCGCGAGCTGATCGTCGACGGTTACATCCCCAGCTTCTGCACTGCCTGCTACCGGCTGGGGCGCACGGGAGAGCACTTCATGGAGTTCGCCATACCGGGTTTCATCCAGAATATGTGTACGCCCAACGCCCTGAGTACGCTGGTGGAGTACCTGGTCGATTACGCCTCGCCGGAAACCCGCGCGGCCGGCGAGACACTCATCCAGCGGGAACTGGAGAAGTTGCCCGAGGGAACGCGAAAGAGCGAGTTGATCGACCGTCTCCATCGAATTCGCCAGTCCGACGCGAGGGACCTTTACTTCTAGCATGTAAAGCCGCGCCCCGTGGTCGCGGTTTGCCAAATGAACCGCCCCCACGAAACCCCCCCCCCACAGGTACCCGCGTTAACAATCCCCCCCATGAACGCCACCCCAAAGGGGATAG
>JAUWJC010000539.1 GCA_030607895.1 Pirellulales bacterium | reverse complement strand
TTACTGGTGTACGGCCGACATCGGGTGGATTACCGGCCACAGCTACATTATCTATGGGCCGCTTAGCGCCGGGGCAACCGCGTTGATGTACGAAGGCGCCCCAAACTGGCCGGACCAAGGGCGGTTTTGGGAAATCATCGAGAAGTACCGGGTGAACATATTCTACACGGCCCCGACGGCCATTCGGGCGTTCATCATGTGGGGCGACAAGTGGGTCGAACGGCGCGATCTTTCCAGCCTGCGGCTGCTGGGGACCGTCGGCGAAGGGATCAACCCGGAAGCTTGGATGTGGTACCACGAGAAGATCGGCGGCGGGCGGTGCCCGATTGTCGATACCTGGTGGCAGACGGAGACGGGCGGGATAATGATGACGCCCCTTCCAGGCGCCACCACCACAAAGCCCGGTAGTTGCTGCAAGCCCCTACCCGGCGTCGTGCCCGAAATCGTCGGCGAGGACGGCAAGCCGGTCGAACCGGGCAACGGCGGCTGGTTGGTGATCGCCCAACCGTGGCCCGGCATGATCCGCGGCATCTGGGGCGACGACAAGCGGTTCCAAGAGCAGTACTGGAACGACGTGCCCGGCAAGTATCTTTGCGGCGATAACGCCCGATGCGACGAGGACGGCTACTACTGGATCATGGGCCGCATCGACGACGTGCTGAACGTCTCCGGACACAGGCTCAGCACGATCGAGATCGAGAGTGCGTTGGTAAGCCATCCGGCGGTGGCCGAGGCGGCCTCCGTCGGCCGGCCCGACAAGCTCAAGGGCGAAGCCATCGCGGTGTTCGTCACGCTGGCCAAAGGCGATCCGACCGAGGAGTTGCGAAAGGAGTTGAAGAACCACGTCCGCAAGGAGATCGGCGCGTTGGCCGTGCCCGACGATATCCGTTTCACCGCCGCGCTACCCAAAACCCGGAGCGGCAAGATCATGCGACGCTTGCTCCGCGACATTGCGGCCGGCGTCGAGACGGTTGGCGATACCACGACGCTGGAGGATTACAGCGTGCTGGCCAAGCTCCGTCAGGATGAAGATTGAGCGCCGCTTGCGGCTTTGCAGTCAAGAGATGTCCAGTCCAGGGGCCGGCTTCCCGCAAGGAGTCGGCCCCTGTATGTTATCCGGATGTGGAGACATGCCATGCTCTGTCATGTATGCCCTTGGTGGCTCGCCTACACGTTCGACAATCCACTTCGGCGGCTTATGCAGAATCCGGCCAAGATTCTCCCTCCCTACGTCAAGCCCGGTATGACGGTGATGGACATCGGTTGCGGAATGGGAATATTCTCGATTGGCGCGGCAAAAATCGTCGGAGACGAAGGGCTCGTGATTGCCGTCGATCTGCAACAGAAAATACTCGACGTACTCCGGAAGCGGGCCAGGCGTGTGGGCGTTGCTCACCGAATCCGAACACATTGCTGCGGAGCCGATTCGCTGGGTGTCGACGAACCGGTCGACTTCGTCTGTGCCTTCAACATGGTTCACGAAGTCACCAACTCGCGGAACCTGCTCGAAGAAGTCCACTCCTGTCTGAAGCCGGGCGGTAAGTTCCTCGTTTCCGAGCCCAGCTTTCACGTCTCGGCAAAAACCTTTCAAGAGACGCTCGACACGGCCGAGCAGGTCGGTTTTGAACTTGACGAAACCCCCAGGATTCGCAATAGCCGATCGGCCGTCCTGCTCAAGTGACAAACCGCGCCCCAACCGCTTGCGGCCTCGCAAGTCCTACAGCGCGGCAATCCGCTTTTGCAACTCCTCCGGCGTGATGCCCCGAACGAGGAACCGCTTCTTCGCGCTTGTGCCGCCGGTGAGCAACTCGATCTGAGACTTGCGAAGCGACAGGCCCTTGCTCAACACGCCGATTATCGCCTTATTGGCTTTGCCTTTCTCGGGAGCTTGCGTGACGGACACCTTCAAGTGGCCGTCCTGTTGGCCGTTGATCTCGCTGGATCGGGCGCCCGCCCGAGCACGGACCGGGAGAATTGTCCCATCGCCGTGCGGCTCCAGGTCGATCATCGAAGAACTCCCGACAGCAGGGCCGTGCCGACGCGAACCATCGTCGAGCCCTCTGCGATAGCCGCCTCGAAATCGCCGCTCATGCCCATCGACAGTTCGTCCAGCGCAACTCCCTCCGGGCAGTTGTCGCGGAGCCGGTCGCGCAGTTCGCGCAACTGGGCAAAGTCGCGCGGGGCGGCGGCCAAGCCTCCCGCCAAACTGGCCATGCACATCAAACCCCGCGGTTCGACGTGCCCCAGACCGGCCAGCTTCTCCAGGTACGGCTCCACCTCTTCCGGCGCAAAGCCGTGCTTGGCCGACTCGCCCGAGACGTTCACCTCCAATAGGATGGGAACCCGAATGGAAAGCTCGGCCGCAATCCGGTCGATTGCCTCGACCAGCCGCGGGCTGTCGGCCGATTCGACCATCTTAACCAACGGGAGAATCCGCCGGACCTTGTTTCGCTGAAGGTGGCCGATCATGTGCCAGTCGACCGCCAGATCACCGAGCGGTTCGGCCTTTTCGAGCAACTGCCCCGGGCGGCTTTCACCCAGGATGCGGCACCCGGCCTGGACCAGCGCCCGGGCGACGTCCGGCCCCACGTATTTGGTCACGGCAACCAGCGTGATCTCTTCGGCGTCGCGGCCGGCACGCCGAGCCGCCTCGGCAATCCGCCCGCGGACTTCGGCAACGTTCCGAGCAATGCGTGTGGCAAGTTCGGACATGGTGCTGTTTAGGTGTTTAGGAAGTTATACCGCGCACGGGCTCGATTGACACATTCCGCGACAAATCGAATTGTTGGTTATTTGGGCAATACATCCAGCGGAACAACTTTTCCCGCGACTGCTGCCGAGTAGACGTAAAGTATAGCCACATGGCGAGTTGCGACCACGCCTCGCGTCCAAATGCGTGGCGAAACAGGCTGGCGGATCGGGCCATTTTCGCCCCCGATTTCGGTAAATATTCGCCGAAGGGGTGGGACTGCAATGCTAGCCACCCCTTAAACGCCGGGAAAAACGACGATAGCAACTGGATGCTCCACCCCTTCGGCGAATATTTAC
>JAUWJC010000129.1 GCA_030607895.1 Pirellulales bacterium | reverse complement strand
TTTCAGTTGTCAGACGAGTTCCGTTTAGCCGGCGGACTTGTCCGCCGTGAACGAACCAGCGGCGGGCAAGCCCGCCGGCTAAACCTTCGTCACAAAACCGCAATCCTCGACCGCGAGCAGTATAACGAGGTTCCACCTGCCGCCGACTGACCACTGACCACTGACAACTGACCACTGACAACTGACCACTGACAACTGACCACTGACAACTGACCACTATCATATCACCTTTTTTTCGTGCCGGCTGCCCGACCGGTCACCATGTAGTTGTGCCCCCCGCTTGGGGCCCCCCTCCAAACCGCGGACGATTTGTTACAATATGGCGTCTGATCGTTGGAGTAGTTAGGAGAAACCATGAGTCGATTCAAGAACGTGGCTATTTTCGGGGTGGGGCTCATTGGCGGATCGATTGGGCTTGCGCTACGCAAGCGGGGTCTGGCCGAAAAGGTCGTGGGTATTGGCCGGCGTCAGGTTAGTCTGCGAAGTGCGCGCCGCGTAGGCGCGGTAACCAACACAACGGTCGACCCGGCCAAGGGAGTTGCCGAGGCCGAGTTGGTCGTCGTTTGCACGCCGGTCGGACAAATTGCCCAGCACGTTCGCCAGGTTGCCCAACACTGTCCCAAGGGAACGCTGATAACCGACACCGGCGGTGCGAAGCAGTCAATTGTCGAGGCGTTGGACGACAAGCTGCCGCGCGGCTGTCGTTTTCTGGGCAGTCATCCGCTGGGTGGACGCGAGAAGACCGGTCCCACCTATGCCGACGCCGAACTGTTCGAGGGCCGCGTGGCCATCATTACTCCCACCAAGAACACCCGGGCGGAAGACTTCGACCTGTTGGAGCAATTCTGGTCGGACTTGGGATCGGTGGTCATCCAGATGCCGGCGGACCAGCACGATCGGGCGATAGCCATGATCAGCCATCTGCCGCATGCGGTGGCCACCGCGCTTGCCGCCACGGTGCCGGAGGAGTATTTTCGCCTTGCGGGAACCGGCCTGCTGGATACCACGCGAATAGCAGCCGGCGACCCCGAGTCGTGGAAACAGATATTCCTGCTCAACCGAGCCAACGTGCTGGCGGCGCTGGAGAAATACGCGGCCAATCTGAGCACGTTGATCACCGCCATCCACAAAAGCGATCAGACCGAACTGGAACGATTCCTCACCCTAGCCAAGAAGAACCGCGATGCTTTGGGAAGTTGATATCTATCCGGCCGAAGGGCAACCCGACCTGGTTGCCGGCCAGGTCGCCCGAGAATCCGCCGATCTGGGTTTGGCAGGCGATCTGGCTGTAACGTCCGCCCGCGGGTACCTGATCCAAGCAGCGCTCGACCGGCGGCAAGTGGAGCGAATCGCCCGTGAACTGCTGGCCGACCGCGTGGTGGAAAAGACCGTCGTGGCGGCGGTCGGCGATGAAGCCTTGTCTACTCCACCCGAGCAGGACCGGCGGCTGGTCCACGTATTACCCAAGCCGGGTGTGATGGACCCCGTGGCTCAAAGCGCCTTGACGGCCATCGCCGATCTTGAGATCGAGGTCGAGGCGGTCGGCACGCTGAAAAAATACTGGATCGGCCGGCTTTCGGACGAGCAGTTCGAACTGCTGGCGTCGAAAGTCCTGGCCAACGACGCCGTCGAGCGGGTGATCGTCGGGCCGCTGGATTTCGACCATTTGGAGGTAGGCTCGCCGTACGATTTCGAGTTGGTCACCGTACCCATCGGCCAATTGGACGACGAGGCACTCCAGAAGCTGAGCTTTGAAGGCCAACTCTTTCTTTCACTTACCGAGATGCAGACGATCCGGGACCATTTCCAATCGCTCGGCCGCGACCCGACGGACGTGGAGTTGGAGACGATCGCCCAAACCTGGAGCGAGCATTGCAGCCACAAGACGCTGGCCGGGCGAATCCATTACCGCGACCCGGACGGTGAGCGAACGTTCCAAAACATGCGCCGCGAGCCGATCTTCGCCACAACCGTGAAGATCCGCGAGGAGGCGGGCGAGGCGGACTGGTGCGTGAGTGTTTTCGAGGACAACGCGGGAATCGTCCGCTTTGACGACGAGTACAACATAGTGTTCAAGGTCGAGACACACAATCATCCGTCGGCCTTGGAGCCGTACGGTGGCGCGAACACGGGCATCGGCGGTGTGATCCGCGACCCGATGGGAACCGGCATGGGCGCCAAGCCGGTGGCCAACACGGACGTCTTCTGCTTCGCCCCGCCCGACACGCCGTTGGACCAGCTTCCGCCCGGCGTATTGCATCCGCGGCGCGTGATGCGGGGCGTAGTGGCCGGCGTGCGCGATTACGGCAACCGGATGGGTATTCCCACGGTCAACGGCGCGCTCTACTTCGACCCGCGATACCTGGGGAACCCGTTGGTCTATTGCGGCAACATCGGGTTGATCCCACGCGACAAGTCGTTCAAGCAGGCCAAGCCGGGCGACCTGATAGTGGGCGTCGGTGGACGAACCGGCCGCGACGGAATTCACGGCGCTACGTTCAGTTCGGCCGAGTTGACCAGCCAAAGCGAAACGGTCTCCGGCGGCGCCGTTCAGATCGGAAACGCCATTACCGAAAAAATGCTCCTGGATGTCCTCTTGGTCGCCCGAGACCGCGGACTCTACAACGCCGTTACCGACTGCGGCGCCGGTGGGTTCTCAAGCGCGGTGGGCGAGATGGGCGAACAGATCGGCGCGGAGGTCAACCTGGATCGGATTACGCTCAAGTACGAAGGAATCTCCTACACCGAGATGTGGATCTCCGAGGCGCAGGAGCGAATGACGCTGGCCGTGCCGCCCGAGCGTTGGGACGAACTCAACGAGCTGTGTACCAGCGAGGGAGTCGAAGCAACGGTCATCGGCCGGTTCGTACCCACCGGCCGGCTGGTGTTGAAGTACAACGACCACAAGGTAGCCGACCTGACGATGGACTTCCTCCACGGCGGCCGCCCGCCGGTGGTTCGCGACGCAGTCTACACTCCCGCACCCATCGAGCCTCAGCCGCTGCCGGAAAAATACACCTGGGACTACACCAACGAGTTGATGCAGGTTCTCGGCTCGCTTAACGTGGCCAGCAAACAGTGGGTGATCCGGCAATACGACCATGAGGTGCAGGGCGGCAGCGCGATCAAGCCGCTGGTGGGCGCCGCCAACGACGGCCCGGGCGATGCGGCCGTGCTCCGGCCCGTGCTCCAAAGCCGACGCGGAATCGTGGTCGCCTGCGGAATGAACCCGTGCTATGGCGACCTAGACACATACCACATGGCGGCCAGCGCAATCGACGAGGCGGTGCGCAACTGCGTGGCCGTCGGTGCCGATCCGGCCAGAATCGCCATTCTGGACAACTTCTGCTGGGGAAATACCGATCGGGCCGAGACGCTCGGCTCGCTTGTCCGCGCGGCGCTTGCCTGCCACAACGTGGCCGCCGCGCTGGGTACCCCGTTCATCAGCGGAAAAGACAGCCTCAACAATGAATTTCGACCCGAAGGTGCCGACGAGCCAATCTCCATACCGCCGTCGCTGCTGATAAGCGCGATGGGCCAAATCGACGACGTCGGCCGGTCGGTAACGATGGACCTGAAGGAGCCGGGAAACTACCTCTACCAAATTGGCACAACGAAAGACGAGATGGGCGGGTCGCACTTCGCCCTGGTCCAGTCGCTCACCGGTGGGCAAGTCCCCACGGTCGACGCCAAACTGGCCAAACGCACTTTCGCCGCGCTGCACAAGACGATCGACGCCGGCTTGGTCCGGGCGTGTCACGACCTGAGCGAGGGTGGGCTGGCCGTGGCCGCCGCCGAGATGGCCTTTGCTGGAAACCTGGGGCTGCGAGTTTTTCTGGCACAAGTGCCGCATGAAATCGAACTGGACGACGAGTCGATTGCCGAAGCCCGACACCTGGCCGAATCGATAGCCGACGAGGAGTTGCACCCGCTGGCCGGTTGTGCGCGGGCAACGGCCGTGCTGCTGTTTTCCGAATCGAACACGCGGTTCCTCTGCGAGGTTCATCCCGACAACGCGGACGCCTTCGAGGCGGCACTGGCCGACGTTCCGCACGCCTTGGTGGGCGAGGTAGCCGACACGGGAAGACTGGAAATCATCGGCATCCCCCGACCGATTCCCGACGAAGAAACCGATCAACCGGTCGAGATCGGGGCCCCCTTGGTCGTCGAGGCCGAACTGGCAACTCTCAAGGAGACCTGGCAGAAACCGTTGGCATGGTGAAATGAAAACAGTTCACGTGGTTCGGTCCACAAACGCCCGGTGGTTGAGCGCAGCGAAACCCCGGGGTTTCGCTGCGCTCAACCACCGGGCGTTCTAACTTGATTCGGATACCTGACATGGCACAACCAAACGTTCTTATTCTCCGGGCACCCGGCACCACCTGCGATGCCGAGACGGCGTTCGCCTTCGAGCAGGCCGGCGCAAAGGCCGAGTTGGTTCATATTAACCGGCTTCTGGAGCACCCCGATCTGTTTTCGCGGTCTCAAATACTGTGCATACCGGGTGGCTTCAGCTACGGCGACGACGTGGCGGCCGGCAGAATCCTGGCCAATCAGATACAGCATCACCTGGCCGAGCATCTGGCCCAGTTCAAAGCCGCCGGAAAACTGATCCTGGGTATCTGCAACGGGTTCCAGGTGTTGATCCGCTCGGGAATCCTGCTCGAACCGGATGCCCAAAACGGCCCGCCGGCAACGCTGACCGTCAACGACTCGGGCAAGTTCGAAGATCGTTGGGTGCGGCTGGAAGTGCGAGGGGCGAAGTGCGTCTTCCTCAGTGGCATCGACGCCATGTATCTGCCGGTGGCACACGCCGAAGGAAAATTCGTTGCCCGTGACGCCGACGTGCTCGATCGACTTGAGTCGGCCGGACAACTCGTGCTCCGCTACCGGCCGTTGTCGGAGGACGCCGGCGGCGGCAACTCGGACGCGGTCCCCTATCCCGACAATCCTAACGGCTCGGTGGCCGGCACGGCCGGGCTTTGCGACGCAACGGGTCGCGTGCTGGGTATGATGCCCCATCCCGAGCGACACATCGATCCGACCCATCACCCTCGCTGGACCCGTGGCGAAGCCGGCGAAGTAGGCGACGGCCTGAAAGTGTTCACCAACGCGGTCGAGTATTTTGCTTGAGGGACGAGCCGAAAAAGGGACCAGGTTTAATTTGTGCGAAGCACCCTCCGGGCCGTTCCGGCAAATTAAACCTGGTCCCTTTTTCGGCCTGCACCCGCGCCGGACGAGAGGTGCCATGGGCGGCTTGCCCGCCCTCCGCCTTCTGAACCTATTCCAGTGCTTCCCGCACGTTGGCTCCATTTGCCACGGCGTTCAAGAATGTTCTGCCTGTCATAACAGGTTTTACTTAGCAATCGAAGTAGCAATATTCGGACTGCTCGGGTTCACATCCAATGTCCTCGTCTTTGGAATCACAACCAAATCCATATCTTCCATTGGAATGGCTCCCAGCAAAGGCTGGTCACCCATAACCAAGGCGCCGGCGAACCCAACGCGATTCTTGAACTTCAATTCGATTGGGCCTACATAGGGCACCAGTTTCCGGCTGCCATCAGCCAGGGTAACTTCTTTCTTATCGATTTCTTCCAGTTCCAGTTGGATTTGAATGTGCGATGAGATGCACAGGTGTACTGCTCCTGTATCTGCAATCGCATCGATTTCGACAGGAACAAGTTCGGGTTTTTTTGGATTTCTCAAAGAAACTTTCGCGTTTACCAGACCCATTTCCCTACTCCTGTACTACTAACCTCAAAGATCAAACACCCTTCTATTCTACCGCCAATGAGCGGATACTGAAAATCTCATCCTCGGTCAACGGTTCAATTGCTGAGTGAGGTACGGTTATCACCGCCACTGTATCTCCGCGCGCATTAAATATCTCTAACGAATAACCCTCTTCTCCATCAGGAACAGGGTGATGCTCGACAACAGTGGCAACGTCACCTTTCTTCAGTCTTTTTTCGGGAATGTCTTTTGCCAAGACGACTTCTTCGAATAGCTTGTAGCTCATTTTGTCATCTTCCTTTGTAGGGATACATAGTTACGAATTTTGTATCGCCCGTTGCGTTTTCCATGATCCAAATTGTACGTACTGGCAAAGTTTTCCCATTGGGTCCGATTAGGTTTCGTCTGATTTCATACATCTGGCCATATTCCGTGTTTTCAGTCGGTGAGGCATCAACCGACAGAATCTGGCTTCTTAGATCATTTTCCAATACCCGCCAGTTTTCAAGGGTGTACCCTGCCTGAGCGAGCCATTGCGATTTGTCATTTCGTTTTCTCGGTGCCAGCAGATATTGCGACAGTTTCTCATGAGCAATCAGTGTATCATCGGGAAGTTTCATCAGAATAAAAACTCGAAACCAGGAAAGAGCCACACATCACTGATGGGTACGTGGCGGTTTTGGGCCGGGTGACCCTAAACACCTTTCATGCAATTACAAGTCATCTTCCGTGAGGCCGGCATCTTTGAGCAGTTGGCTCAGCGTTCCCTTCTTCAAGTCTCTATTGCCGTGAACAGGCACGGTCAGGATGGTGGGGTTGTCGGAGTATCCGAAAATATAGTGGCTGCCGCGCACGCGCCGCAGTTTCCAACCCTTGGCCTCCAGTACTTTGCAGAGCTGCTTCCCGGAGACTGTCTTCACAACTCAATTTCCGCAACTTGAGCTTGGGTCTCACCTGAAGTCCGTTCGGCAGCCACTTCCAACCAACCTTCTGCTGCCTCACGGATATTGGCGAGCGTCTGCTCAAATGTATCCCCTTCAGAGACGCAGCCCGGCAAGGCTGGTGCTTCCGCCCAGTAACCGCCTTCTTCGGCAGGATGAATTAGGACTTTTAGTTTCATATCAGCCTACTCGAAGATACCCACTCCGAAGTCGCCGCGTTTTGGCCGATCGGCCGATTGAGTCTGGTGTGCGGGGACCTTTTGCGGTCCTCGGGGTTTTTCGGGCGGATGGATTCTTGTGGCTTCAACCGCCGGTGACGTTTCGGCCGCCGGCTCGGTGGAGATCGGCTCCACCTGGTCGAAGTCGTCGTAGCTGGAGATGTATCCCGGCTGTTCCGCCCGGACTACCTCGGCGTCAAAAGCTTGAATGACCCGGTTCTGGATCATCTCCCGGCAGGCGGAATTTATCGGATGCGCGATATCGGCGTAAAGTTTCGCCCGCCCTTCCTCGTCTCTTGAAGCGCGCCCTTCCTTGAGGCGCTTGCCGCACTGGTTGCAGAAAGCCCCGCGGAGATGGTTTTTGCAGCCACAGTAGGGACAGTGTGCGGTCAGTTTGCGACTGGGCATTGCCACGAAAGGCCCGCTGGCGCCTTCGATGATCTTTAGATCGCGTACGACGAACGAATCATCGAACGTGATCGAGCAAAAGGCCTTCAATCGCTCACCCGGCTCTTCCATGAGCTTGATGCGAACCTCGGTGATTTCCACGACCGTTCTCCTTACGATGCGTGCGATTCAACGACTGGATCGAACCGCAAAGGCCATACCAACGCCGTTTCCTTCCAAACGTCTTGCCACGCGCCGTGCTTGGCGTGCATGACGACAAAGCCCAAAGTAACAGGTTCCGCTTCCACTCATCAGGTGGCCCAGGCAATCTTGCCTGGCCAACCTGGCTTCTAGTCGTTCAATCCACGGAGAGAGTTCTCTTGCTGCCGGTTCCAGGCGGTTAAACAACGACTGTCCTGCTGCCGCGAGGTCTCCTCGAATCAGGGCATCCCGCAGGGGCGCCAGCGGTCGAGGATCTCGGGCCACCTGAGCGGCATCATAGACGGCGGCTGTCGATAACCCGGCCGGAGGGCGAACCACAACGAAATGCAAATTACCAGCGCTGGCGAGCGTTTCAACCTTTTCGCCCCGACCACGGCAAATAGCCGAACCACGGCCGAGCAAGACGGGTACGTCGCTTCCAATCTCCGCGGCCAAGGATGCCAGTTCGGCACGCGAGTAGCCGAGGCCCCAGGCTTCGTTGGCGGCGACCAAAGCAGCGGCCGCATCGCTGGAACCTCCACCCAAGCCGGCTGCGACAGGTATCCGCTTAACCAGCCGCAACCTGGCCCCCTGGCAAATCCCCGATCGTCGGCGAAGCAACTCGACCGCCCGCACAACCAGATTCTCGGCACCTTGCGGCAATTCACCAAGCCCAAAGGCTCCCGGCCCCCGGCACTTGGTAGCCCAACGGCAGTCAAGTTCAACCTGCCCGCTCGAATCCTCCGTGTAGAAAAACAAAGTATCGTACAAATCAATCGGCACCATGAGCGTTTCGATCTCGTGGTAGCCGTCGGTCCGCTTCGCGAGCACCTCGAAGAACAAATTCAGTTTCGCCGGAGCTTCAACAGCGATGCCCACCGCCGATCGGTGGATATACATCCGTTTTCAGCCTCGTTTGTCTGGTACCCCCCGCCTGGTGACACTGGCTACAAAAAACGGTCTATAAGAAAACCGGAAACGGGCGAACCGCTTGGTGAAGAGACACCACGCCATTCGACGTTTCTCAAATTATATAGATATGGAAATGCCGCGTCAACCGGACCCCGTACTAATCCCGCAAAAATTCCTGACGTGGTTTTCCCGCACCCCCATGAGTGGTTAGTGGGTCGCCCAGCTACCCTTCCGCAGTCTCTGGCCTATTATTAGAATGTCCCGGCCGTAACCTGCCGGCAGTGGGCCACTGGGCGACCGTTCATGGAAACAGAATCCGTGTCTACTCCCGCACCCGAAATTGGCGGCCGGCCGGGCATGCTCAAAAGGCTCTATCTTTGGGTTTTGCACTGGGCCGACACGCCCTACGGCACTCCAGCCCTGTTTGGGCTCTCGTTTGCCGAAAGCTCGTTCTTTCCGATACCACCCGACGTGCTCCAGATCGCCCTGTCGATTTCCAAGCCGCGCCGTTCGTTCTACTACGCGGCGGTCAGTGGAGTTGCCTCGGTGTTGGGCGCGTTGTTGGGGTGGTTTATCGGCTACGCGCTATGGACCAGCCTGGGTGGCTTCTTCGAGCAATACGTGCCCGGCTGCTCGCCCGAGAATATCGAATACGTCGGCGGCCTGTACGGCGACAATGCTTTCCTGGCCATCGTCTGCGCCGGCTTCACGCCCATTCCCTACAAGGTATTCACGATTTCGGCCGGTATTTTCAGCGAGTTCGTTTCGCTCGATGTGTTGATCGTCGCCTCGATTGTAGGCCGGTTCGCCCGCTTCTTTTCCGTGGCCACATGCATATTCTTTTTCGGCCCGAGTGTG
>JAUWJC010000383.1 GCA_030607895.1 Pirellulales bacterium | reverse complement strand
TTCTACTCTAAAGTCTAACCTTTAGACTCTCAAGTTTCAACTTTCGACTCTCAACTCTCAACTCTCAACTTTCGACTCTCAACTTTCGACTTCTAAGGAGTTTGCCCAATGATCGATGAGCGTCAGCGGGAAGAGAACGTCGAGCGGCTTGTGCACTCGTCCAGTTATCGCGTGGCCTACAAGGACGTGGATTTTCTGGACGGGCCCAAGTTGCGTCCGGTGCGGATGGAACTGGAACTGCTCAAGCCGGAACTGACGTTCGAAGAGCAAAACATCCGGTCGACGATCGTGGTCTTCGGCAGCACTCGAATCGTGGAGCCGGGGCTGGCCGAGCGCGAGGTGGAGCACGCCCGGGCAAGGCTGGCCGATACGCCGGGTGATCCGCGACGTCAGCGGGTCGTTGTCCGCGCCGAGCGAATCCTGGCCAAGAGCTGCTATTACGAGCTGGCTCGGCAGTTCGGCAAACTGGTCTCCTCGCAGTGTCAGCAAGGCGGGCAGTGCGACTACGTGATCGTAACGGGGGGCGGGCCGGGTATCATGGAGGCGGCCAATCGGGGAGCATACGACGCCCAAGCAAAATCGATCGGGCTGAACATCCGCCTGCCGAGAGAACAGCAACCAAACCCGTTCATCTCGCCCGAGTTGTGCTTCCAGTTCCACTATTTCGCCATACGCAAGTTTCATTTCCTCTTGCGTGCCAAGGCGTTGGTGGTGTTTCCCGGCGGGTTCGGCACGTTGGACGAATTGTTCGACGCGCTAACGCTGCGCCAGACCGGCCGCATGCAAGACATACCCATTATCATCTTCGGCCGCGAGTACTGGGAACAGGTTATCGATTTCCGGCATCTGGCCGACGAGGGCACCATCGACGACGAGCATCTCGACCTGTTCCGCTACGCCGAGACGGCCGAGCAAGCCTGGGAGATGATCGTCAGGTTCCACAAACACTAACGTGCCGCTTGCGACTTCGCAATTCGCCAACAAGGGAACGCTAAATGTCAATTGAATCGAGCCGTCACCGAATTGGCCGCTTTGCCGTCTGCCTGATAATTGTGCTGGCGGCGGCCTGGCCGGCATTGGCGAAGGAGAAAAAAGGTAAACCGGCCGAAAAACCGAAGGCCGAAAAACCCGATCCGTTCGTCGTTCCCGACGGCACGCCGGCCGAACTGCTTCAATACGTCGAGGGGTTGAAGAAACAGCGTTCCGTCGCCTTCAATCGCGATGCGGTTGTTTTCTTCCGCAAGAAGATGAACGGGGCGATTCTGAAAGCCGCTGAGAAGATACTGGCTGCCGAGCCAAACGACGAGCAGGCAAAGGCGGCAGTGGAATTGAAGATCGGCTCGTTGATTGGGCTCGAGCGGCTGGGTGTCGGAAGCGCGGTCAAGCGGCTCGAAGCGTTTCCCGCCGAACTGAAGAAGGCCGGCCACCCGAAACTCGCCCGCGAAGTCCGCGGCTTCCTACTGGCATTCCAGATGCACCGTGCAATGACCGCCGGCCCGGAGAAAATCGAAGAGATAATCAAGCAGGTCGGCCGATACCTGGCGGAAGCCCCACCCGCGCGGACCGACGTCCGCCTGGCGATGATGGCTGCCCAAGTGGCCGAGATGAGCGGCAACAACCAACTGGCCGCCACGGCCTACAGCGATTTCGGCAAAATCTTCGCCGCAAGCGATGACGCGGCCGTTGCCCGGATCGGCCAAAAAATGAACGGCGCCGCCCGACGAATGAACCTCGTCGGGCAGAAAATGAAAGTCGAGGGCACCACGCTAGCGGGCGAACTGCTGGACTGGTCGAAGTACGCCGGCAAAGTCGTGCTGGTTAATTTCTGGGCAAGCTGGTGTAAACCGTGCCGCGCCGAGATCCCCAACATCCGCAAGAACTACGATTTCTACCACGACCGCGGATTTGAAGTCGTGGCCGTCAACTGCGACGAGAACCGCGAGCAAGTCGAAGCATTCCTCAAGAAGACCCCCATGCCGGGCACGGTCCTTTTCAGCGACCAGAAGGGCGCCGCCGGCATGGATAACCCCACCGCCAGCTACTACGGCATCTTGGGTATCCCCGCGCTAATACTCGTCGGCGCCGACGGCAACGTCGTCTCGCTCCAAGCCCGCGGCCCGGCGCTGGGTAAGGAGTTGGAAAAGCTGCTCGGACCGGTGGAGAAGAAGAATGATCGATGAGAGACTACTCGGAACATGGCAATCGGACACTCGCAAGACGATGCGGGACATCCGAAATCGGCGCGATATTCCCGAGGAGAGTCATAAGAGACTCAAGCGATTGTTGGCCGGCGGTTTGTCGTCGCCGACCGGGTCGAGCCGTCAACCGGGTGGTTCGTCAGGTTGTTTGCGGACAAAGCGAAACGTGATATACTAAATATGAAGGAGGCGCGTAGTCTGGGTTTCCCGCCGCGATAGGAGTTGAATATGTCCCGTACAACACTAGACGAAACTCAAATCAAAGAGTTGTTCAAGCAAGCCTTTGTCGAATTGCTCCAAGAACGGAAAGACCTGCTCCACGAGTTGGTGGCGGAAGTCGTCGAGGATCTCGCGCTACTCAGCGCCATAAAAGAAGGCGAGGGCACGGCAACAGTCCGCAGAGACGAGGTATCCCAAGTCTTGGAGGGCGCGTCTTGAAGGTCCAATTCAAGAGGAGCTTTGACCTTGCTTGCCGACTGTAAGGCAGGCGGTTTCAAGTAGATGGGAAATTCCCACAATCGCGTAACCCAGTTATTCGGAAACGACAAGAAAGGAAAGGTGAAAACGATGTGTGAGGACGGACATTGCTGTTGCTCGAAGCCCGACGAACAGAAAAACAAACCGGAGGATTGCGCCCCCGAACAGATTGCGAAGTGCCATCCTGAATCGGACGAACATCCTTGCGCGCAGAAGGAAAGCGAGACGGATCAAGGCGATTGAGCTAATACAGATCCCGGAGACCCTCGCTCGGGCGCCACGGGCTATTGGTCAGCCAGTGTCCAGATGCCATATCTGTCGCGTGAGACTCACTGGCCGAAAAGAAGTGCGTTCCGGCACCCAAGGCCCGGTCGAGAAGAAGGAGTAGCTTGACGAAAGCCCGTCGGTTCGGTACGATGGACCGCGGCACTTGGGAGGAGCGGAAATGCACAACGAATTTACGGCCATCATTGAGAGGGACGGTGAGTGGTTCATCGCCTACTGCCCGGAAATTCCTGGGGCTAACGGCCAGGGGCGTACAAAAGAAGAATGTCTGAAGAGCCTTTCCGGCGCCATCGACCTTATTTTGGAAGACCGCCGTCAGGACGTACTCCGAGGGGTCCCTGAAAACGCCACCCGCGAAATAGTCGTTGTCGAATGAAAAGGACGGCGCTTCTCAAGCATCTTCGCAGATATGGGTGTCATCTCAAGCGAGAGGGAGCGTCCCACTCTCTTTGGATCAACCCACAAACGGGCCAGGTTCAGGCGGTGCCCAGGCACACGGAGATTCCAAACAAACTTGCCAAGAGGGTTTGCCGGGGGGTGTCTGTCCCGGAACTCTGAACGGGAAGCCTGTGCTACCACCTTTGTGATAATACAGATCCCGGAGACCCGCGCCTCTCGGCGTCACTAGGCGGGATTGTGTGAATTGAGGTGGGGAATAGAGTTGCGGGAAGGACGTCCAACAGGCCGCGGGACGGCCCTGAACGTCCGAACTTCTTCTACCTTTCCCTCGATCGGCACCAGGTCTCCGGGATACTCGTTCTTAGTGATACTCCTTCTCGGGGTGAGGCCTCACCGATCGCCGACAACGCCGCGTTGGGCGGTCGATAAGGCGGGCTGTTCCAGTGATACGATGATCAGCTTGTGTCGGTTCGCAAAATCGATTACTTCCGGCTCGTCGAGGATAATGGTTCGCTCGGTTTCGATGGCCAACACCCGGGCGCCGGAAGCGACCATGGTCTTCAGCGTTCCCAAGCCGATGGTCGGCACGTCGAAGCGCATGTCTTGCCGCGGCTTGGCTACCTTGACCACGGTGAACCCACCCGAACGGCACAACGTGCCGGCCCGAAGAATGCACTGGTCGGTCCCTTCCACTGCCTCGCCGGCGATCACGACCTGGTCCTTGACGGCCACGCTTTGCCCGATGTCCAGCCGCCCCATCTGCTTGGCGATCTGCCAGCCGAAGTCGATGTCTTTCAATTGCCACGACGAAGGGCCATGCCGGGTGAGTTGTCCGCCGCGGACCAGAAGTTCCGGGGCGTAGTCGGTGGCCGGGTTCAGCCGGATTCCATCGGCCGCGAATGCGTCCACTATCGTTCCCATCAACGAGTCGTCCCGGCAGTCTCTTCGCCGGGTGAGAAAATGGGGGATAAACATGCGAATCGTGCGCAGGTCGGGAATCATCCTCACCCACAGCCAAGGCTGGAACAGAACCACCTTGTGGAACTTGCCCGCCATGGTCACCTCGGTCACGCCGTGCTGCTTGAAGTAGCGGATCGCCTGCCCGACCCGGGCCACGCCGTTCCACTGGAACTCGTCGCAGATGTCGGCCAACTTGGGGTCGGCATGTCCGGTCACACCCAGGCAGTACGTGCGGAACCCTTGCCGCCGCAGGGCTTCGGCAACGACGATTGGGTACCGTCCCCCGCCGGCCATTAGGCCCACGCGGCGTGGGCCGGCGGTGTGGCTTTGGTCGATGCGGGTTGTTTTTCCT
>JAUWJC010000190.1 GCA_030607895.1 Pirellulales bacterium | reverse complement strand
GGAGAAAACAAGCCATTTGAGTTGGGCAGGCACTGCTTGCGGGCTTTCCGAATTAGACAAGTGTCCCGCAAGCAGTGTCGTGATGCAAGTTCAACGCTCACGGGAAGTTCCGCAAGCAGTGGCACACTACGCCGTTAACCGAAATCTGAGCCGATTTGACGTAAGTTGTTTGCAGTCGTGGAGTTGTCCGTGGGAAAACCGCGTCTTTCCCGAGGTTTTCGCTAATTCTCGTGGAGGAACTGGACTAGCGAGCCAGCCTTGGGACGAACGCAAGCTATGCTATCAAATGCAATTCAATGCAGTCCTTAAGCAGCTTCTTCCCGTGTATAAACCATTGTCCCGCAAAGACATACAGCGATGCACCACGACACTTCGGTTAACGGCGTAGAGTGGCACACCGGCCGCTTTCCAGGAGTTTGCACCTAAAAACGGAAGAGTGAAACTTTTTTTGCCTGTGTGTGGACTTTGGCGGAGTTGCTGTCCTCAGGTGGGAAGAAGCCAAGCGGAGCGAACGCGATGTTGCAGTATCAGAGGCACATCCGCATTGGAACGCTGGCCATCTGCCTCTTTGTTGCTGGTTTTGTGGGGCATCCGGCGGCTGACGAAGCCCGAATGAGGCCGGTTCCGCGTTTTGGCGTGTTTGAGACTTCCCTCCGCCATGCCGGTGAGTACGAAAACCCTTACACCCAACTCGAAGCGGTGGCGACGCTGACGAAACCTGGCGGCGCCGCCGTTAAGATCAATCTGTTTTGGGATGGCAACGACGCATGGAGACTACGCTTTGCACCTGAGGTGACGGGCGTTTGGAAATGGACGGTCTCCAGTCGAGATCCAGGGCTAAGTGGAAGGTCCGGCGCTTTTACTTGTGTTGTTTCTCGGAACAAGGGCGGCATTCGTCCGATGGTTGGTCACCCGGAGCACTTCCAACACCAGGACGGCACGCCATTCTGGCTGTTTGGTGATACGCATTGGAGCGCATTTGGAATTGATCGTGAGGAGAGGATGGACCGCGCCGCGTTGAAGCATTATGCGGATGTTCGAGCCGCTCAAGGCTTCAACTTCGTAAGCACCATTTTGACCTCGCCCGGCGCCAACGAAGGGGGGCCGTTCTTTCACGACAAGAAGACCGAACGGATCAATCCAGCTTACTACCGCGAGGTGGATGCCCGAATGACCTATCTGAACAGCAAGGGCATAACAGTCATGCTCTTCATCAACTGGGCGAACCCTCAGAATTACATACCGGTATGGCAAACGTTTCCGAGCAACGAGGCGTGTCTCCGCTTCGCCAGATACGTCACGTCCCGCTACAGCGCCTACAACGTCTGTTTCGGCGTGGTCGGGGAGTGGGATTCCGCGAAAGACAAGCGGAAGCTGTTCTGCCGAATGGGGCGGATCGTTCAACAGAACGACCCGCACGGTCGCACGATCACGATCCACTCTCATTCTCGTCGTGCCTCGGTCCGGGAATTCGTCAAGGAATCATGGATGAGCTTCGGTGACTACCAGCAGAATTACCGCGACCTTCACAAAGAGGTTCTCCTTTCGCGCGGGGCGGGCAAGCCGGTGGTCAACGGAGAGTACGGCTATCATCTGCGTGACATGGATGGCGACGGCGTGGTCGACAAGCCTCATGGCGACTCGACGCAGACCATGCGCCACGCCAGCTACGACATCGCCATGGCAGGCGGTTACTTCGTGACCGGATTCGGTGCGACGTACTGGGGCGGCTATCGAGACCCGGACCGCTTCAACCCGGACAATCCCAAGCACGCTTCATGGGTCGGGGACGCCGGGCACATCCGCAAGTTGTTCACCGGCTTGCCCTGGTGGACCCTGTTTCCCCATGATGAATACATTTCGGGTTTCGGGATTGTCTACTGCCTGGCGGATCCCGGCAAGCTGTATTTGATCTATGTCCGACAAACCAGCGGGCCGATCGAGCTGTCACTGCCGGAGAAACCGGCCAAAACCCGCTTTCGCGTAAAGCGGTTCGATCCACGCACCGGAGGCTACCAGCGGCTGTCTGACCACGAGGGCAAGGGGCCACTCGTCCTGAAGGCTCCGACGAAAGAAGATTACGTTTTCGTGGTCGCCTCGGTGTCTGGCTCCGGCGTTGCGTCTTCGAGAAATCGGAATCATTAACAGCCGCACAGGATAGTAGGTTTGTCGGTATGATCTTCAGGGCCGAAAAAAGGACCAGGTTTAATTTGCCGGAACGGCCCGGAGGGTGCTTCGCACAAATTAAACCTGGTCCCTTTTTCGGCTCAGTCATGCGCTACTTCGTCTCGGGTGGCCTGAGTTGTGAAGCGTCGAACACCAATGCCACCGCGCAGGTTCCCCACGCCGGGTGCTGACGATTCTTGGTGGTATACGCGGCCACCACAACCGTACCGTCTTCGAAGACTACTGCGCTGGGATAGCCGGAGTCTTCCATCCAGAACGAATCGCAGAGCACATAAGACAGGTTGGTGTCGAACGTCTTTCCGCCGTTGTGACTCAGAAACGCACGGATTCCGAAAGGGTATTGCCGATAGGTGTGGATCACCGCGACTCGATTCCCGGGCAGCTTGACGATACAGCCGGGCACGCGGCGCCGATAGGGCTTGATCTCTTGCCAGTCGGGAAAGGTTTTCCCGCCGTCGTGGCTGCGGCAGAGCCACGCGCCGCCGGACCCCTCACGCGTGTAGCCGAGCCACTCCTGATCGGTAAGCGGCAGCACGTACGTCTCGGTCTTACGGTTGGTGCTGATCGTGGTGATCTGAGGCCAGGTGTGCCCGTTGTCGTATGACCAGGCAAGGTACGACTTGTCCGAGACGCCTTCGCGTATGTTTACCACCAGGGCGTTCTTGCTCACACGATGGATCGGGCCGTACGGCCCGACACCGAATCCGAGCTTTTCGCGCAGTCTCAAGTCTCGCGGTTTAGACCAGGTCTTGCCCATGTCGGTGGAGCGCGATATTTGGGTGGCGATGAAGTCCGGCTTGTTGGTTTCCTCCAGGTTCCAGGTCCAACGTCCGGATACCCAGCTCA
Organism: Pirellulales bacterium; assembly: GCA_030607895.1. Classification (GTDB taxonomy): domain Bacteria; phylum Planctomycetota; class Planctomycetia; order Pirellulales; family Thermoguttaceae; genus JAUWJC01. The sequence goes on along the minus strand of JAUWJC010000190.1, from coordinate 4,490 downwards.
TCACCAGCAGGTTGCCGTTGGGCGCTTGGCCCAGCGAGCCGTGGCGGTAGTCGAGCTTCAGATACTTGTCGTACGGCACGACAACTTTCGGCTTAGTCCAGGTCCGGCCGCGGTCGTCGGAGAAGGCGATCGAGATGTCGCCGCCGGGGCCCAAATGGATCGCTCCGGTGCGGAAGATGCAGGCCAGCCGCTCGGTGAGCTTGTCCGTCTTGGGCTCCCTCAGTCGGATCAACCCCGGCCAGAAACCGCCGCCAGGTGACCCCGGCTCAGGCCGCCGTAGCCTCTCGGTCCCGGCGATGAACTCCTTGTACTCGGGGATCGTGGCCAGTTGTGGGTTGTTCCGCACCGAGGGATGGCTCTTCCCCCGATGACCACGCAACTCGAAATGCGAGGGCCATTGCTCGCCGGTAGCCACGATCGGATATTTCTGAATCTTGTCGGTCAGATCGACCTCGGGGATCTCGATCGCGTAGGCCTTCGCCAGCCATTCGGGAAGTTGGCCAATCGCGGCAGCGGGCGACTGAATTATTGCGATTAACACTGCGATCATCACCTGCCGGGTGGTAGGGCCGGGCTTCAACCGGGTGAACGGCCTTTGGATTACGTCGGTGGATCCTCTCATCGATGGGGCCTCTTGCTTTGGGCTGAGGAGTTGAGGAGTAATTCGAGCAATTTGGCTTGCCCATACCTGAATTCGGCGCGGGTGTCAACAAGATTGGTATGAATAGGTCTGGATGATACAGCTTTCATGAGGGCAATAGCCGCGCTTTTTGCAATCACTCGACAGAAAGCTAGGGGATTAGGGTTCAGGGTTCAGGACTTGGAGTTCGACGTTTGCCTGCAAGTCCTGAACCCTGAACCCTGACCTCTGAACCCCCTGCTCGGTTTGAGGCGAGGCCTCCTTAGCCTTCTGTCGGGTCGTTGATAAATTACGTGCCGCATGGCCCGATTGTGCGTTGCCCAGGTGCATACCCCCCCACACGAGTCATCTACTGAAGACCGATTTGGAAATTTTCTGAAAGGGGTACTTTACTTTCGGATCGCAGTGTGGTATTGTAGTGGTTACTACGACTTGTATGGTTGTCCGGAACTGGCCAACGGGTGGAAGATGCAAAAGACCATGGAACGATCGTTGCGACATCTCGATCTGCACCAGGGCGAGCACGCGCATCCGAAACACGAACGCCTGAAAAGCTATCTGCTGGCCGAATTGACCGCAGGTCGCTTGAGGCCGGGGCAGGCCCTGCCCTCGGAGCAGCGTCTGGCCGATGTGCTTCGGATTGCGCGGACCACGGTGCGCCAGGCGCTGGCCGGGCTGGAGCACGACGGGTTGATCCGCCGGGTGCAAGGAAAGGGGACGTTTGTCGACGAGCAGGTCCGCAGGCGGCTCTGCCGCGGCCTGGACGTCTTTGCCCTGGTGGTACCCGCCACGCGAACCGGATACTATCCCTCGCTGCAACACGGCTTCGAAACGGCCTGCAAGAAGGTGCACAACCAGATGATCGTCTGCTGCACCGAAAACGACTTGGCCAAGCAGGGCGATCTCGTCTTGCAGTTGTTGGACAAGGAGGTCGGCGGCGTGGCGATCGTTCCGGCCCCGAGTGGGGCGACCCCGCCGTACCAGATCCGGCAACTCCGCGAGCGGGGCATTCCGGTGGTCTACTGCCACCGCCGAGTGGAAAGGGTTCAAGCACCGCTGTTGGCGATACCCTTTCGGCAAGTCGGCCGGCTGGCCGGAAAAGCGTTGCTGGAGCACGGGCATCGGCGCGTGGCGTTTCTCGCCGGCCAGCGAAGCGACGCCACCGAGGCATATGCGGCCGGCTTGCGCGAGGCGATGCAAAGCGGGGGCGGTAACCTGCCCGAAGAGTTCGTCTATTTCGGCGACCCCGGCTGCCGGGAGATCGCCCAACAGGAGAAGGCCATCCTGCCGGTGCTACGGCAGATGTGCCAGATGGCGGATCGTCCAACCGGCATCATGGCCAGCTTTGACAGCGAAGCGGAACTGATCTACCTGTTGTTGGGCCAGTTGGGCCTGAAAGTGCCGGAAGATATCTCGCGGGTTGGTTTCGGCGGCAGGTGGCGAGAGGGGGCGATCCTCCGGCGGCTCACTTCGGTCACCGTCGACGAAGCGGAGCTCGGCCGGCGAGCGGCCGAGTTGCTCCATGAAATGCGGATCGGCGACCGCCCCCTGGACGACGCCGAGGAAGTGGTGATGCCGTTGAGGCTGGCTGAAGGCCAGACACTCGGCCCGGCTCCCGAACAAGCCCACACCCGCACACGGCAAGTCCCACTGGAACTATGCCATACGGCAATGCAGGACGCAAACCAACCCCACGAAGGGCAAGTCTGATTACAAGAGTCAGTTTGTTTCTGTTCTTTCCTGTAACGTTGAGGAGAATTGCGATGAAGACGCAAAAACTGTTGATGATGTTGACGTTTGTTGGCGTGGGTCTGATCGCCCTGGGCGTCGGAGTCAACTCCGCGGAGGCAACTATCATCGGCCCCTACACGGCCGACGCCAACACGCTACACTTGTACCACTTTGACGAGGATTCGGGCGCAGTGGTGGACAGCGGCAACGGCACGACACGCAATCTAACCGTCGGCGCCCAGGCCACCCAAGGGGTATCGGCATTTGCCGGGTTCGGCAAAGCGCTCGATACCGACGTGGCCAACGACGCAGCCCATGCCCGCAGCGACACCGCCACGGCCATTTCCGAATGGACCGGTGCCGGGGGTGCGTTCACCTGGGAAGCACTCATCAAGACTGGTGCCATCACCGGTGAAAGCCAGCAGATCATTACCCGACAGGACAGTACTCCGGGATTCAGCCAATTTCGCATCGTCACGGAGGGGGAATTGAGTTTGGTGATCAGGAATTCCGCGAACAACGGAAATGTCGGCGGCAACGCGGTGATCCCCACTACCGGCGATCATGCATTCGTCGCGGATGAGTGGTTCCACGCGGCGGTCAGTTACGACGGCAACGAATCAGGAACCGACAATCTAGAGTTCTACTGGACTCGCGTCCAAGACTCGGTAGTGACGGCAAACCTGATCGGGACCCTTACCCTCAGCCAGGATATCGTAAGTGCATCGCATAAGACGTACTTTGCCAACCGAGTCAACGGCGGGAATGATGAGAACCTACAGGGCGTGATCGACGAGGTGCGAATCAGCAGCATCGTTCGCGGACCGGGCGATTTCATCTTCTTCATCCCCGAGCCGTCCACGCTGGTGCTGTTGGCCGTCGGCGGGTTGATGCTGCTGGGGCGAGCCGGCTGGAGGCGGCGCAGGTGATTTAACCTGGTTCCCAAGCTCTGCTTGGGAACCCACTACTCCCCAGCAGTACGGTGCGGTGCGGTCCCAAGCAGAGCTTGGGACCGAGTGTATAACTGGCCAAGAACTTACGAAACGAACATCTATAGACCGATTCAGGAAATCATCGCGTCGCAGGCTGTAAGGACCGGCCATGAAAACACGCCAGCGCAGTGGATTCACGTTGGTGGAACTGCTGGTGGTGATCACCATCATCGGCATTTTGATCGCCTTGCTTCTGCCGGCGGTCCAGGCAGCCCGGGAAGCGGCACGACGCGCGCAATGCGCCAACAATCTCAAGCAGATCACGCTGGCGATACTCAACTACGAGAGCCAGCACGGAGTCATCCCGCCGGTTCGAATGGGCTGCGACGGGCACTGCCCCGGTACGCAGTGCGATGACGTGGATTCCAGCGGCAACTACTACGAAACGGTCGGCCACAGCTTCCTGGTCTGCATCCTGCCGTTCATCGAGCAGCAGGGGCTTCACGACAGTTTCGATTTCACCAACGGGCCCTGGAGAACGCACAACGATTCATGGGTCTCGAACAACCGCCAGGCCATCGGCACCGTGGTGCCGGCGTACCGCTGCCCCAGCGACGGTTCCCTGAAAACTATCGTGTATGATCCGTGGTTTCCCAGCTATCCGGGTGTGAAGATGGCCATCGGCAGTTACGCCGGCGTGACCGGCACCTATGGGCCTTCCTACGGCTCGGATTGCATTCATGTGAAAACGCGTAACAATGGTGTTCTCGGCCGATACCGGATGGCCACCAGCGTTGCGGAAGTCCGCGACGGGCTGAGCAACACCATGTTCGTCGGGGAAGTGGTCGACGGGCATATCGACGACAGTTGGAACATCTGGTCGTATGCCGGACGGCATTTGTACTGCATGCGCTCCACCGAAAACCCATTGAATACCTTCCCGGGGGAACCGTTTTGCTTTGCCCACGCCGAGTATTGCGCGAACGGTGCGTTTGCCAGCCGCCACCCGGGCGGTGCGCATTTTTCCTTCGGCGACGGCCGCGTGCAGTTTCTCAGCGAGGGGATCGATTTGAACACGTACCAGGCCCTGTCGACGCGGGCAGGCGGCGAGCCGTTATCCGGCTTCGGACGCGGGCCGAAAAAGGGACCAGGTTTAATTTGCCGGAACGGCCCGAAGGGTGCTTCGC